>JBDLUB010000060.1:0-6275 GCA_039805525.1 Pseudomonadota bacterium
ACTCCATGGTGCGCTATCGAGATGGCTCGGTCATGGCTCAGCTCGGACAGCCAGATATGCGCACACCCATTGCATTTGGCTTGGCTTGGCCTAATCGAATTGATGCTGGCGTTGCACCCCTCAATTTGACTCAGATATCAGGTTTGCACTTTACCGAGCCCGACCTTTTGCGTTTTCCATGTCTAGGCCTTGCCTTTGCGGCCGCAAGGCAGGGCGGAACAAGTCCAACGGTTCTAAATGCTGCTAATGAGATCGCCGTTGCTGCATTTTTAGAGGGCCGCTTGCCATACTTAAAAATAGCGCAAGCTGTTGAGTTCGCGCTTAATCAGCTTCCTAGCAAAAAGGCGGGATCTTTGGATGAGGTTTTAACGGTTGATCGAGAGGCTCGCCTGAGAACCAGTGATTGGATTGCACGCCAATAATTATGGAAGCAATTTCAACACTTCTTTATTTCTTAATCACCATTGGGATCTTGGTGAGTTTTCATGAATTTGGCCATTACAGTGCCGCTCGGATGTGCGGGGTTAAGGTGCTGCGATTTGCAGTTGGTTTTGGTAAACCACTTTTGACCCTGAAATCAAAATCTGGAACCGAATGGGTCATTGCTGCGATTCCCTTGGGCGGTTATGTGAAGCTTTTGGATGGACGTGATTCGGAGCAGCAGATATCAGCAGAAGAGCAAGTCGTAGCCTTTGATACTCAGCCCTTATGGCAGCGCTCATTCATTGTGGCTGCCGGTCCGCTAGCCAACTTTTTATTAGCCATTGTTTTGTTGGCATTCATCTATATCAATGGTGTACCCCAATTACCTGCACAAATACAGGCACCGGCTGAGCAAACCATGGCAGCCCAGTTGGATATGGAAAAGGGTGATGAGATTTTGGCTTGGAAGACTGCAGGTGAAGACCAATTTATACCAATTGTGAGCTGGAATGATTTACGCTGGCGTTTATTGGATGCAATCACTGCGGAGCGTGGCTTTTCGTTGGAGCTGGAGGCGCAGTCTGGTGAGCGCCACATTGTGGAATTTAAGGGAGATGCGTTGCCTCGCCTTTCCCCGGGAACGGATCCCCTTGCGCGTTTGGGTATCTTACCCATTCCAGGTAAAGATTCTGATGGAGAATCTACATGGTTTGAGCTCCAGCTCGGCCCAATCGACTCTCTGGTTTATGCCAGCGAACGGGTTTGGTTAATTACTAAGGTCTCGACCCGAATGATGATTGGCTTAATTACCGGGGAGACCTCCTTAAAACAGCTAAGTGGCCCGATTAGTATTGCCGATATGGCGGGCAAATCCGCCCAGTTTGGCTGGCAATCCTTCGTTTCTTTTCTAGCTCTTCTTAGTATTAGTATTGGATTGCTAAACCTCATCCCTTTGCCAATGCTGGATGGCGGTCAGCTCCTGTATGATGCATGGGAGTTGGTCTCTGGAAAGCGCTTATCTACTCAGTTGCAATCGGTTTTCCAGCGATTTGGCTTTATATTGATTATTGCGCTCACACTATTTGCTGTATTTAACGATCTACAACGCTTATTTCTGTCTTCATGATCTGTTTTTCGTCACTTCCTAATCGCCTGATGCAATATTTAGCCTCGTGCTTTTGCACCATTCTGTTGGCCACTGCAGGATTGACTCAGTCAGCATTTGCTGCGGACTCATTTATTGTCAAAGACATTCGGATTGAGGGTTTGCAGCGGGTTGAGCCTGGTACCGTATTTAGCTATCTCCCCGTCCAAGTGGGTGAACGTTTTACTCCTGAAAAGGCTGCTGACTCGATTAAAGCCTTGTATGCCACTGGATTTTTTCGGGATGTGCAGATTCAGGCGCAGGGTGATGTCTTAATTGTGATTGTGGATGAGCGCCCGACAATCTCTCGGATTGAGTTCACCGGCATGAAGGAGTTTGATCCTGAAGTAGTCCGTAAATCATTGCGAAGCGTCGGGGTAGCAGACGCACGTTTTTATGACAAGGCCTTAATTGATAAAGCGGAGCAGGAGCTCAAGCGGCAATATGTGAGTAAGGGATTGTTTGCTGCTGAGGTGGTTACAACGGTTACACCAGGAGCTCGCAATCAAGTGGCGATCTTCTTCAATATTGATGAAGGACCAGTAGCCAAGATTAAGGAAATTAATTTCATCGGTAATAAGGTATTTAGTGAGAGTACTTTGCGCAGTCAGATGCAGCTACAAACCGGCGGTTGGCTATCGTGGTACTCCAAAGATAATTTGTATTCAAAGCAAAAGCTCACCGCCGATCTCGAGACCATTCGTTCGTATTATCTCAATCGGGGCTATCTCGAGTTTGTCATCGAATCGACCCAAGTTTCTATTACCCCCGATAAGCGCGATATTTATCTAACCATCAGCATTCGTGAGGGTAATAAATTTACCGTCAAGAATATCAGTCTTGCCGGGGAATTGCTTGGCAAGGAAAAAGAGTTCCAATCCCTATTAAAAATTAAAGCTGGCGATACTTTCTCCTCTGCAAAACTAGCAGAAAGCACCAAGGCCATCGCTGAAAAGTTGGGTTCGTATGGCTACGCTTTTGCGGTGATTAATCCGCAGCCCGATATCCGACGTGATTTAAATGAGGTAGACATTACTCTCGTGATCGATGCGGGTCGGCGAGTGTATGTCCGAAAAGTGGAAATTACCGGTAACTCAAAGACGCGGGATCTGGTGATTCGGCGAGAAATGCGACAGTTTGAGAGTGCCTGGTTTGATAGCGAAAAGATCCGAATTTCTAAGGAGCGGATTAATCGAACTGGCTATGTGAAGGATAGTGAAATCACCACCTCCGATGTCCCCGGCTCACCGGATCAGGTGGATGTGAACGTGAAGGTTGAAGAAAAACCCACTGGTGCGATCTCGATTGGCGCTGGATTTTCTTCCACTGAAAAATTAATTCTGAGCGCAGGTATTAACCAAGAAAATGCGTTTGGAACTGGAACCAGTATTGGTCTTAATTTCTCGCTCGGTAAGATTAATCAATCCTTAGCACTGTCACAATTTGACCCTTACTTCACTGAGGATGGGATTAGTCGCTATACCGACTTTTTCTATCGCTCTAATAAGCCGCTGTATTACGTGGGTGATCCTGACTATCAGATTAAGTCTTTTGGTACGAACCTAAAATTTGGAGTGCCCTATACCGAGGTTGATCGAGTGTTCTATGGAACAGCCCTCGAGTTTTTTGATATTTACGTGACTCAAAATACCCCGCAACCCTACCAAACCTATGTACAGGATTGGGGTCAAACCATCCCCAGTCGTCTGCAAACCTACAATATTCCAGTGAATGTGGGCTGGGCGCGTGATGGTCGTGATAGCGCACTCATTCCATCAAAAGGTTCTTTGCAACGCCTGTCTGCAGAGGTTGGAACACCATTGGGCAATCTACTGTACTACCAGTTAAATGCCCAATATCAGCAATACCACTCATTTTCTAAAGGCAATATCTTGTCCTTTAATGGCGAGGTTGGCTACGGAGAAGCCTACGGTAACAAGCCATACCCCATTACTAAGAACTATTTCGTGGGCGGCATTGGATCAGTTAGAGGTTATGCCCCAGGTTCCTTAGGCCCAACTTATTTCAATACCACAACCGGTACCTTCTTGCCCACGGGCGGCCAGTCCAAGATCGTCACTAATGTGGAATATACCTTCCCGGTGCCGGGTTCGGGGGCAGACAAAACCTTACGCCTCTTTACCTTTGCGGACGGCGGTAATGCCTTTCAGGATATCAATTTAGTCCTGAAATACTCTTACGGTGTTGGCTTATCTTGGATTTCCCCATTGGGACCATTAAAATTTAGCTACGGCATACCGGTAAATGCACAGCCTACTGATAGAATTCAGAGATTGCAGTTCCAAGTGGGTACGGCGTTTTAATCGTAAGGAAAATGATGATGATTCAGGGATTAATGACCAAAGGGTCTAAATTAGTTATAACTGCACTCTTGACGGGTGTTTGTTCGGTTGCCTTTGCTCAAGAAGCTGCACCTCGTATTGCGTTTGTGAATGCTGAGAAGATTTTTGTTGAGTCCAATATGGCAAAAGCAGCTCAATCACGTTTGCAAAATGAGTTTGCAAAACGTCAAAATGAAATTCGGGACGGTGCTCAGAAAATCAAAGCTGCTGCTGAGAAATTAGATAAAGACGCTGCCGTGATGCCTGAGGCCGAGAGAATTCGAAAGCAAAGGGAGTTGGCTGACTTTGATCGTGAGTTGCAACGTAAGAATCGCGAGTTAAATGATGATGCCAATCAACGTAATGCGGAAGAGCGAGCAAAAATTGCAGAAAAGGCCAATCTTGCCATTCGACAGGTGGCTGAGCAGCGCAAGATTGACGTGATTTTTCAAGAACCCCCAGCGTACCTCAATCCAAGACTTGATGTAACCGATGAGGTTATCAGGGTATTAAATAACCTGAAGTAATTCAGATGCCAACTGCCATCGAGCTAGCCGAACAATTTCAAGTTAGCTTGGTGGGGGATGGTTCCCGATTATTACGAGGGCTTGCTCCGCTTGAGCGAGCCCAATCTGACGAGATCTCCTTTTTATCAAACCCCCTTTATCGTCAACAGGCGCTTGATAGTGCTGCGGGTGCATTAATCGTCAGCGAAGCAGACTTAAAGTTCTTGCAAGGGCATTCTCAGACTATAAAGACCAGTTATCTAGTATCAAAAAATCCCTATGCCAGCTTCGCCAAGATGGCGCAGTGGTTTGCAAAGCAAAGTGCTCCAATCTACCCCCCGGGAATTAGTCCGATGGCAGCTGTGGATAAAACGGCGACGATCCCAGCCTCGTGCCATATTGGACCCTTTGTGCACATTGGTCCTGGAGTGCGTTTGGGAGAGCGAACTGTTCTGATAGGGCAAACCAGTATTGGTGCGGGCGCCACCTTGGGTGATGATTGCCTCATTTATCCTAACGTAACGATTTATCATGATTGTGCAGTGGGGGATCGCTGCATTATTCATAGTGGTGCCGTGATTGGTGCCGACGGTTTTGGTTTTGCCCCTGATTTTTCAGCGCAGGGCGGTCAATGGCTCAAAATCCCTCAAACAGGTGGGGTAAAGATTGGTCAGGATGTTGAAGTGGGTGCCTGCACAACAATTGATCGGGGTGCGATGGCGAACACCACCATTGGGGATGGTTGTAAGATCGACAATCAAGTACAAATTGCGCACAACGTGGTGATTGGTGTTCATACCGTGATTGCCGGTTGTGCTGCAATCGCTGGCAGTACCACTATTGGTAATTATTGTGTGATTGGCGGTAATGCGAACTTTGCCGGCCATCTTCAGATTGCAGACCGTACCACCGTATCGGGTGGTACCCCCGTGATTCGTTCTATAACGGAGCCTGGTACGCATATTACCGGTGTCTTTCCCTCCATGCCCCATTCCGCCTGGGAGCGAAATGCAGCTATTTTGCGCGGACTGGATAAAATACGGGAGCGGATTCGGAGTCTTGAGCGCAAGCCATCCGATTCGGTCAATAAACCCGATCAGTAACTTTTTTATGGAAACGCCATGAGTCAAGCAGTGATTGATATTCACAGGATTCTGAAACTACTACCCCATCGATATCCTTTTTTATTGGTTGATCGGGTCATTGAGTTGGATCCCGGAAAAACAATCAAAGCATTGAAAAATGTCACCATGAATGAACCATTCTTTCAGGGTCATTTTCCAGACTTTCCGGTGATGCCAGGCGTTCTCATCATTGAAGCGTTAGCCCAAACCGCAGCACTCTTAACATTTTCTGAAGAGCATGACCCGGAGGATGTGTATTACTTTGCTGGAATCGATGGCGCACGTTTTAAACGGATCGTATTGCCCGGTGATCAGCTCATCATGCACGCTACCTTTGAGCGCGGTAAGGCCGGAATTTATAAGTTTCAGGTTAAGGCAACCGTCCAGGATGAATTAGCAGCTGAGGCATCCATTACCTGTGCGGTTCGAAAGAAGAGTGCGTAATGGCCACAATTCATCCAAGTGCGATTGTTGATTCCAAGGCGCAATTAGCCGATAACGTCGTTATTGGCCCCTATGCTGTGATTGGACCTCACGTTACCATGGGTTCAGGTTGCACGGTCGGCTCGCACAGTGTGATTGAAGGGCACACAACCCTTGGAAAAGATAATCGGATTGGTCACTTTGCAGCCATCGGCGGCGAACCACAAGATATGAAATACCGTGGTGAGCCAACTCGATTGATCATTGGTGACCGAAATACGATTCGGGAGTTCACGACCATTCATACGGGTAC
>JBDLUB010000061.1:0-6232 GCA_039805525.1 Pseudomonadota bacterium
TCAATCGGTACTGCCTGGTTTTCAGAAGCATGTCACTACCTCGTTTTGTACCACACCGCAGGATTTTCAGGATCGGTTGTTATCGGTCAAGGGCGCAGCCTTTGGTTTTGAGCCACTCTTATTACAAAGTGCGTGGTTTAGACCGCATAACCGCAGCGAGGATGTAAAAGGACTTTATATGGTGGGTGCCGGCACCCATCCTGGCGCCGGAATTCCGGGTGTTTTGTCATCTGCGAAAGCCTTAATGTCAGTGGTTCCTCATCCAATCAATGTGGCGAAGGGGTATGCGCAATGAATCGTAGTTCCGAGCGCTTTGATCAGGATCTCAATGAGTGCGTTGAAACCATGCGCGATGGCTCCAAATCCTTCTTTGCTGCCTCGCGTGTGTTACCCAGTCGTGTGCGCGATCCTGCTACGGCTCTATATGCATTTTGTCGGATTACCGATGATATTGCTGATGCGGCAGATGCAACCGAGCAATCGATCATCACTCTACAAGAACGATTGGATGCCATCTATTTAGGTCAACCCATTGATGAGGCGGCGGATCGGGCTCTAGCAGAAGTGGTGCGCGCTTTTGATATTCCTAAAGAGTTACCGCTCGCGCTGATTGAGGGGTATGCCTGGGATACACAATACCGCACCTACGAGACCTTTGATGAGTTACTCGATTACTGTTCACGCGTCGCTGGTACGGTTGGCGCTATGATGTGTTTAATCATGGGAAAACGTGAGCCAGAGACTGTCGCGCGCGCCTGTGAGCTTGGCCTTGCTATGCAATTAACCAATATTGCCCGTGATGTGGGTGAGGATGCCATGAACGGCAGGATCTACCTACCCATCGAGTGGATGCGAGACGAGGGGCTCGACCCTAATGAATGGTTGGCAAACCCGCAATTTAATGAGTCTATCTCGCGCGTTATTGCGCGGCTTCTCAAAGAGGCTGACAAACTCTATACCCAAGCCGAGATCGGAATCAGTGACTTGCCGTGGGACTGTCGCCCAGCGATTGCTGCGGCACGTCTTATTTATGCGGAGATTGGGCGTGAAGTTGAGCGTCTCAACCTCGACTCCGTATCGGTCCGTGCAGTGGTCTCTAAGCAGCGCAAGCTCGTCTTATTAACCCATGCCACTTCAGCCATCATTGCGAAGTTTTCGATCAGACGTTTTAACCCAGAAGCACATCCCTCGATTCAGTTCTTGATTGAGGCGGTGAATCAAACACCGCACATCCGACATTACGGTGGAACCATTCACGAAAGACTAACCTGGGTCGTTGATCTACTCGAGCGCGTGGAAGAGCGAAAGCGGGAGGCAGAAATGACCGTGGCCGACCGTTTTATTCAACCGCTTCCTTAGCCACGAATTAATTACCTAACCCGCGGCATCCGCCACGGCAACATAAACTGCACGGCCCAGGATGAGAGTCTTGGAACATCAAGCGTCTCATGAAATGAAGTCACGCGCTCGCCGAGTAGCTCGCTACTGAGAACCGAGCGTGCATAAAAAGGCGTATCTTCTAGAGTTTCCAAGATCTTGAGTTGGGCATCCTGCGGGTTACGCATTTGCCTCTGAATCCGCCAGCCAGTTTTGGGTAAGGCTTGGCGAGGAGGGGGTTCAAAATGTTCGATGCGACCATCGGGAGTAAAAATGAGCCCCAAGACTCTTTCTACTCCATTACGCTGGCGCACATCATAGATGACTGCAGTACGCTCACCACTTAACTGAGCGCGTGACCAGTCCCAATCCTTAAATGGAATCGCAATTGGTTCATCTCCCTCATTGGAATCAAAATACGCATTCCCCTGCCACTTGATTTTGGGAGACTCTAGTTCAACTTCGATGCGCGCAGCAGGAGCTAGGGGTCCCCAGCGATGCTTGTGCTGATCATCGAGATGGGTCGAGAAATTAAATAATTGCTTTGGATATAGCTTGAAGTGTCCAAGGACGCGTTGACCAAAGGGAACGGCGCGCTCTACAAAATCAACCCGCAAATGATCGCCATTCCAATGCAGACTACTAGGCCCAATCACAAACTCAGTTTGATTACGAGAAATGCTCGCCGCACTTCGCTCGGTCATGGTCCAGCGTTTATTGCCAGGACTGTAGATTGCTAAATTAATCGCACAATGATTTTCTGGGTTGACATGGGCGTGGCGACGGCGCGCTAATGCATAGTAGGGGGAGAACACACTCCCCACAAATGCGATCATGACTAGACCATGCTGACCATCATCGCTTAAGGCGTCGACGTACCACCAGAGATAAGCGCCCGACCCGACCGCTTGGTCAAACCGAGGTGACCCATCAGGGTTGCGGCCGCCATACGACCCGAGAGGGCCGCCATGGGTACTCCTGCTCCCGGATGCGCGCTGCCCCCCGCTAAGTACAGACCCGGAATCGCTGTTTGGGCTGCTGGCCGTCGAAAAGTATCCATCCAGCCGTGATTCGCTTGGCCATAAAGAGCCCCACCGGTTGCGGGAAAGAGGCGATGAAAGTCCTGTGGCGTGGTACGTGTCACCGTTGCATCCGCTAAGGAGAGATTGAGGCCACAGTGTTCGAGTAGGGAAAGGGATTTTTCTTGACATGATTCAATCTCGGCTTGAGTGGGTTGTTGGTGATCACCAGCGGCAGGAGCATTCACTAAACATAAGAGTCGCTCTCCATCGGGGTACGAATGATGATGATCTGTTTGATCTTGGGCGCAAATATAGACTGTCGGTTTTTGGGGTAAACGTTTGCGATAAAAGATATCGGTGAACTCGCTATCGTAGTCTGACTGAAAGAACACGTTATGCCGAATCAGTGGGAAACCACGAGGCTTCGCAAACATCGACCAGGTAATTGCGGATAGCGAGCGGGTGGTTTGTGTAATTGGAGAGGCTTGGCGATTGGCTTCGCCCAGTAAGCCAGTTTGCAGGGCCATCGCATCGCCATTAAAGATAACGGCTTGCGTCTGAATCATTTCGCCATTACTTAAGCGTACCCCTGCAACCTTTCGATTACGTTGCAAAATCTCATCACAGTTCACGCCGCATATCAAGCGCACCCCTTTGGCGCGCGCCAGATCCGAAAGTGCTTGCGTAATGGCGATCATGCCGCCTTGCACCGCCCAGACTCCTTGCATTTCTACATCAGCGATTAGCATCAGGGTCGCAGGCGCCTGAAACGGTGAGGAACCGCAGTAGGTCGCATAGCGCCCAAAGAGTTGATGCAAGCGCGGGTCTTTGAAGTAACGCCCCAAGCTTTTCCAAAGATCATTAAATAGACCAATTTCATAAAGGGCTTTTGAGCCAGTTGGTCCTAAATCACTCATCATGCCAATCATCGAGGGACGTTGCGACAACATATAGGGTTTCTCTAGGGCGCGATAGAGTTTGCGGGTTTGTTCACAAAAATCAATAAAGCGCCTTGCCTCTGCAGCACTGGCAAAATCTTCAATCGCTTTAGCCGATTCATCGCGACTCGCAAAGAGATCTAAGCGCTCGGATTTGCTCCATGCATGGCGGGCTAAAATTTTGAGAGGCTCAATTTGCAAAACGTCTTCCAATCGGGAGCCTGCGTTGGCAAAGATACCGTCAAAGACCCAGCGCATGGTAAATACGGTTGGCCCAGAATCAACACCATGACCGGCACAATCAATCTGTCGGATCTTGCCTCCAAGCTGTTGCTCTTTCTCAACTACGATGACCTCTAGACCAGCAGTAGCGAGTTCAAGAGCGCTCACTAAGCCACCGATGCCTCCACCGATCACCACAATGGGTTGATTACCAAGAGACTTAGGCAAGCGTTCTTCCTTTCCACGAACCGGCTGCGTCAAATGGCTGAAAGCGCACAAACATGGATTCAGAAAAGTATTGCCCTTGCATGGCGGATTTGATAGCTGCTAAGTGTGCGCCCGAGCGTGCGTAGGCATCCATCGCTGCTTGGGATTCCCAGATGGTAAAGGTTGCTTGCCGTAAGATCGGCGCTTCACCAACACCCGCAGAAATTAAGCAACCCTCCGTATGCAATAAATCCACTTCTGCAGGCGGTGCCTTGGTCCAAAACGACACTGCTTTTGAGGGTTTAATTGAGGCCCGCGTGAGTGAGGCGATTGGCCCGGAGCTTGGTGGAGCAATTGACTCGCTTAATTGATGGCCAGACCATTGGCCTTTGACGGAATAAGCACGAAGCTTGACGGTGAAGAGTTCGTCAGCATGTGCTCGATACCACTTGAGTAAAGGCGATTCGTGAATAAAAGCGTTGGCATGCTCCAAGGAATCAAAGAGACTAAATAGACCTTGATGAGTTCCGCTCGGGCTCACTGAGAACCCCGCGTTCTTCCCAGACCCCATGTGTTTTTGGAGCAATAAGCCCCTTGGTCGATAGGTGCTAAATCGATTGAACATTAGGCGCGCAATACCAGCGAATTTGGCTCGCGGTTGAATGCTGACCAAGCTCATGACTGCTACCTGTGAAGACATCTTATTCCTCGATGTCGCTATCTTTGCTTTGATCGCTCAGATTATATTTACGCAATTTAATGTAAAGACTTTGCCGTGAGAGACCTAGCATCTCTGAAGCAGAGACCCGATTGCCACGCGTCAGCTCGAGTGCGGCTTTAATGCAAAGCTGCTCAATCAGATCCGTCGTCTCGTTAATAATTTCTTTTAAAGGTAAGCGGCCAACGAGTTGAGTCAGTTCTTCGCTTGAGCGCGTAATTGACTCTTCGGGTTGGATCTTCGAGCGAATACGTGATCCAACCTCACGAATCGTAAAGCCTAAGCATGCATGTGGGTAAGAAACCGATACAGCCGAGATTTCAACTGGATGTAATGTGCCAAATGAGTCTCGAATCGAGGTTGCAAATAACTTAATCGACCCCTTTTCCTGAAGATTAGAGAGCATGACGCGTAGATCGACGCTCGAGCGCTCAAGCCAGCGCTCGAGAGGCTCATTCAAGATTTGATCAAGCTTGTCAGCCATGACTAAGCGTAAGAACGCTTGATTCGCTGTTAATATTTTTCCAGCTGAGTTGGTGACGATAAAGCCATCAGGCGCGTTCTCGAGCGCTTGGATCACCAGGGATTGCGCATTTGAATCCTGGCGATCAATAAATTCACCAGAGCGCTTAATCGTGATTAATAGTAGAGATTGATTTTCATTACGAAACGGAGCGGCCGATAAAAATGCCTCTTGGCCATTGAGTAGGCGGGTATTGAGGTCAGCCGCAGTACTGGTATACGCAACTTTACTCAGTAATGACTGAGCCTGAATGCGATCGCCCTTCGATAAATAATCAATCAGGGAGCGACCATTGAGTTTTTTAATAGACTCACTTAACAAATCAGCGGCACGAGGGTTGGCCTCAACAATCTTGAACGTATTTGCGTCAAGGACCAATACAGCCTCGGAGGCCATTTCAAATAAAACACGATACCGCGTTTCGAGTTGGCGTAGGCGGGTGTAATCCCGCTCGATCGCTTGCTGCGCATCGACTAAGCGTTGTTGTAAGAGAGAAATTTCTCGAAGGTCTCTAGCAAGCGCTATGATTTGACCTGAGCTGCCGATTTTTAGAGTTGCGCAGAGTAGGGGTAAATCACTGGCGCCCGGCATCGCAACATTAATTTGCCGAAAGCGTGAGAGCGACGATTCATTAGCATCCATTAAGAGCGCCTGAATCTTCGGACGGCTTTCAACAGTGACCATATCAATCCAGGATTTGCCAATCCAGTTTTCTAAATTAGGGCTTCGTAAATCGGGATTACCAAACGCAATACTTTGAATCACACCCTCTGAATTTAGGGTAAGTGAGATGTCTGCCGAAGCCTCGACGAGATTGGCAATCTCTTCGGGGTTGAGCTGCCCAAAAGTGTGGGCGGTGCTGGCAATATTGGTCACGATCTCGGTCTTTTATTCGTTTTTCTTAAACACGCGATTTTAAGATATTCTCAGCAGCTATTACTGCATCTGGGGCGCTCAAAGTACAAATATCTGCAGCGCATTGATCCATTAACTCTGGCTTGGCATTAAACAGTGCGCCCCCAGCCATAATCCCAATTTGGGAGTTGGCTGAACATTTCCGAATCGCTTGGACCAATTCCTGCATGGCATTCCATTGCAGCTCATATGAAATTGAGATTCCAACAATATCAAATGCTTGTTCGCGGCAAAGCCTAAGGATTTCCTCACTAGAGGGGTTGGCTACTGTTGTGACATCCCAGCCTGCTTGGATAAAGAATTCACTTAG
>JBDLUB010000062.1:0-6170 GCA_039805525.1 Pseudomonadota bacterium
CGCCATCTAATACCGGAAGATGGCGGATGCGTTTTTCCGTCACCAGCTGCATGCAGTAATCTAAGCTGTCTTCAGGTTTTACCGTAATCAGTTTGGTACTCATGACATCTCGCACCAAGGTATTTTGTGAGCTTTTGCCCTGCAGAACTAATTTGCGGGCGTAATCACGCTCAGTAAAAATTCCGACTAGGTTGCCAAACTCAATCACCAGTAGCGAGCCAATGTCTTTTTCTAACATGAGTTTTAGGGCATCAAACACATGCACATTGGGAGCAATGGTTTCGATTCGGTGATGTTTCTCTGCGAGCAACTGACTAACGGTTTTCATCTTGGGGCACCTTCTCTATCGATTAAGATTGATTGTGAATAGGCTTTTTACTTCCTCCTATTAGGGTTTCCATGTAAAACAATGATTCGCTCCGATCTTCTATTTGTTTATGGAACCTTGATGAGCTCCTTTACTCATCCCAATGCCATGCAATTTCATGCGGGGGCCCAGTGCTTAGGCGCCGCGCAGATGCCTGGTCTACTCTATCGAATATCCTGGTATCCCGGCGCAACAGATCGACCCAGCGAGTCAAACCAGTTTGCAGAATCTTGGGTTTATGGAGAGCTCTGGCGTCTAAACAACATGCAATTACTGGATGTGATTGATCGATATGAAGAATGCTCGCCCGACGATCCAAGCCCCCACGAATATCAACGCGTATTACGCTCCATTCGTCTTATTGGAACAACGGAATTGCAAATTGCCTGGGTTTATCTGTATCAACGCGATCCGCAGGGTTTGGAGTGCATTGAGAATGGTCGGTTTGGGATCAATCCTTAAAAACCTTGACGATCCCGATAGCCTTTGATTTAATGGCTCAGGAGGTAATCACTTGAATTTTCATCATCCAAGTAAGCTCTATCTCATATCCTTAACAGTATTGCTACTAGCTGCCTGCGCTGGGGCTGATGTGCGCCCAATTGTGGACATGAAGGGTGTGAATGAAGCGCGCTATGAGAACGATCTTGCCGAATGCCAAAGCTATGCCAAGGAAGCAAGTGGTATGGGTGGTACTGCCGCCAAAGGTGCAGGGGCAGGTGCGGTGGTTGGAGGGTTATTGGGATTGGTTACTGGTGGTAATCGCACGGAGATTGTTCAGGCTGCAGGAGCTGGTGCGGTGATCGGCGGCGCGGGTGGCGCCTATAAGGGAAATGAATCCCAAGAGGCAATTGTCAAGAAATGCCTTGCGGGTCGCGGTTATAAGGTTCTCAATTGATCTAATTCCCGCATCATGAAGAAGCGCTTCATCAATCCTTTATTGTGCGTGGTGCTCCTTCTATCAAGCCCCCTATTGCAGGCAAGCTGGTTTGACCGTAAAGATGATGCGGTCGATTTAATTCTTAATCAAAAAGATTGTATTTATATGAAGACCTACCGCGGCAAAATGGTTAAGGGCGACTTCATTCGACCCGACCGCTGGATCGGCTCTAAGTTTAGTATTGGTGAACCGACCATTATTGCAAGCTTAAAACGGATTGATAACAAGACTGCGCTATTTACCAATGTCAACAATATTGGCGACGGTAAAGGGGTAAAGGTTTACGTATCAAAGACTGATCAGTATGTGCAGGCAAGCCTGCAAGATGGATATCCCGTCATGCAATGTGAGTTACAAAAATAACTAGAGCTTGATGTCAGGATTGGCAGAAGTAATCTCTTCTTGGCCACACAAACGCATTGACCAATTCGCAAAACGTCGAGAATTGATTCGCTTCATGCCGAGTGACACCACATTGGAATGACGTGTATCACGCTGGATGGCCTCCCAAAGTAATTCCACATCCTTAGGCTTGCCCTCCAATATCTGACCAAAGCGACCATTGTCAAAGGATAAAACGCCAGTAATGTTTAAGCTCTTATTGCGACGCGATGCCTTATCCACTAGCTGCATCAATGCCAAAATGCCAAACTCTTCGGTTGCATCGCTGACATAAGACAAACTGACCAAATCGAGTTCGGTGTAGTTTTCTTCAGGAAAGTATTTAGTGGCTGGTTTTGGCACAGTAAGTTCATCTTAGTGTAATTCTAAGTTTTAGCAAGTATTTGAGGTGACATCTATAGATGCAGTGCAATATGCTTAGGATTTCTCCTCTTCTCTCTTTTTTTGATCCTTCTCGCGTTCTTTCTTGAGATCGCGCAATTGCCACCATGCAAAGAGTAGCACTCCTCCAAATACGAGGATGACCTCAATCAGAATAATCGGTCCAAAACTTTCCATTTCGTAATCCCATTCAATTACTTGTTTTTAAGCAGTAAGGCTTTAATCAAGTGTAAATTTTTATACTCTAATACCGCCTCACTCATGGATTGAATACTCGCACAGATTTGAGCGCGTTGTTCTGGGTTTTGCCAAAACACCATCAATGGGCAAACCTCAACCTTCACAAGAAATAGACTGGCCCTTCCCTTAGAGGTGGTGATTGGCATGGTGGTTTGAGTTTCTAAGCGGTAATACAGATCGTCGATCCTTTGTGGAGTCGCATTTGACTTTCGTGATGGATGTTGACTGAGTTCGGGACTATTGCTAATCGTCCAGACAAAACGCCGAAATGATCCTTGCTGAGGATCGCTCATGACATGGGCGATTTTGGGGCTAGCCTGCACCAACCTTTCCCCATCAGCAACCGGATGATGAATTTGTGCAAGTGGCATGCCTAGGCGTTTAGCAGGTACCCAACTGCTTGGAAAGCAAAAGCAGATGGCTGTGAGAATATCGTCCTCCAACAGCGCAACATCCTCATTGAGGCATAGCGCCAAATCGTCGATCTTCCGAATAGTTCTGGCTTCTGACAAATTGAGAGCCAATGCCGCTTTAGCAATCAGTTCCCGCGTTTGCTCGGCGTCCTGCTGGGCACATAACTCAGGCCCAAGAAGATCAAGCTCGTGGCGCTTTGCCTCTAAATAACGCGGGTCTGGGTGGGCATCAATTAATAGGCCTGCATATCGACTCATCTTTGGCGAGGTGGTGTAAGGAACCTCAACCACGAAGGCAGGATGCTTAACGGATGCGCTCAATTTTGATGCGGTTGATACTAAATAAGGAACCGATGATGGCATTCAGAATGGCAATAAAGATGCTGGCAAAGAAGGCGGTCCAAAATCCGGAGAGTACAAAGCCGTTCACCACCTGAGCGACCAGCATGAGTACCAAGGCATTAATCACTAGCAAGAAGAATCCAAGACTAAGGATGGTAAGCGGTAAGGTAAACAGGATCAATAAAGGACGGACGATGGCATTGGCAAGACCCAAGACCAGAGCAGAAATAATTAATGCTCCAGAATCATTAAATTGCAAACCATCAAATACATAGGTCGCCGCCCATAGGGATAAGGATGTGATTGCCCAGGTGAGCATGAATAAGGTCATGGTTTTCTCTTCATAGGAATGTTTAGAATCGAGTATAAGGAATAATCATGGTCTCACCAGATAAGTCACAAAAACGCCCTCTCTCGAATAAAAAATTATTACTCACGAAGTGGACGGCGGTTACGCCCCAACATCGAGAGAAGCATTTTCTGGTGAGCCGGGTCCATGATCCGCAATTGCCGAGCGACCAAACGATTCCGAAAAACTATGTTGAACTGGAGGCGGTTTTGACGAAGCGGCGCTATCTTCTGCTCTGGACTGAACTGAAGGATTTAGATCGTTGGCTACACGGATGGCAATAACAACTCTGGTTCTTGACACCAATATCGTGCTTGATCTGTTGATGTTTCAAGATCCACGTGCCGGCTGGATTCGTGATGGCATTACTCAGGGACAGTTTGAGCTGATTTACAGCTCCGAGATGCTCCTTGAGCTCACCGAGGTCATCGCCCGTCCACAATTTGCTCAACACTCAAATGATCAATCGACTTTGCTGAGTGTCTGGACTCAGATGGCGATTCATAAACCCACGCCACCGCGCTGCTCGTATCGCTGCGATGATCCAGATGATCAACCCTTTATTGATTTGGCATATCACTACCGCCCCAGTCAATTAATGACTAAGGATCGAAAGATTTTGCAGATGCAACAGGTCTTGAGTACGCACGATGTTTGGGTTCAAAGTTACCCTGCTTAGTTGGGGCTATTAATCGCGCTCCTCATCATTTGCTTCATTGCAATAAAAGAGTAAAAACATTAGCTTATGGCGATTTGCTTAAATTGATTATTGATAAATAAATTTCATGATTGCTTTGCTTGACAGCAGATTGCACCAACCCTAAGATGAAACTGTGGTGTCACAGTCATTGTGTGACCCGCCTGGTAGCAATACCAGTCTTAGTGGGTACATTCCTGTGCCCCTCTCAATACGGGACAGCAAACTCCCGTAGCGACGATAACCACTCAGAAGAGTGGTACGGCCCGGCGGCATACCCGTCGGGCTTTTATTTACAACTTAACTGTTTTTGAGCACTTCGCTGCATTGCATTTTCAGCCATTGCCTCGAATCGTCTTGTCATTTGGGTTCGAATAAAGTACTCGGCTAAAGAGTTTGGAACCATTGAGCTCAATTCAATCAACGCGCGGTATTGGAAACGAGTCCCCCCATCTTCGGGGTTTAGTCGCCACGTTCCCTGATAAAACTTGGCATCACCAGAAATTTGCTTGAACTCGAGAACCTGATCAGAGACCTCTTTGTATTCAACAATTGAGCGCATCTGGACTGGGATAAACAGGATCTGGTCTTCTACCAAGCGTTCCACTTGCACTTGATTACCAGTTCGACTAACAATTTTTGATTCTTTAATCCCAGGAAAATTCTTTGCCGCTTCGTAGTCTCGGATAAATTGCGTGGCTTGACATGAAGATAAGCTAACCTTGAAATCAGCAATGATTAGAAACCGATCTGCATTCGGTTGAATTTGCAGATGAATATCGAAGGGATTGGCCTGCGCAATAACAAAGTAAGCCGAGAGTAATAAAGCACTAGCCCAACGAACAACCCTAATCATCGCTTGTTAATTAAACGGGATGGTGATTAATCCCTCGCGGGGGTTCATGGGCTGCGCTGAATTATCCTCTAAGGACTTCGCTTCAGCCTCTCCACGCGTGTCGCTTTGATAATTGGGGCCAATAATGATGCCTTGCGGAGGAGCCTCTGGAGGCAATGGCTTAGGCTTACCCATGACACCCTGTGGCGGTACTAAGGGCTGCTCATTAATAGCTTTTAGTTCGTTGGGCTGGAGCGGCGATACTTGCGCAAGAGCAAGGTTGACAGTCGCGGCCGAGATCAGAAGACTGGATAGGGAAATCAAGATTCGCATCCCTGTATTAAACCACTCTTTGGGCTCGCCTAAAATGATTGATCAAATTAATTAGGATTCACTTTGTATGCCAGCCACCCGAGATGAAATTGCTGCCTTCTTTAAGAAGGATTTCCCACAAACCAAGTGCCAAATCCTTGAAGTGGGCAATCGTGCAGCGTTAGTGAGCCATCCAGTGGGTCACGATGAGTTGCGTCCGGGGGGAACAGTTTCAGGACCCACCATGATGGCGCTTGCCGATGTTGCACTCTATGTGGCGATTCTGGGTGAGATCGGTATCGTGCCACTCACCGTTACTACCAGCTTGAACATTAATTTCTTACGACGGCCAAAGCCCAGCTCTGAAATCCGTGCTCAGTCTCGTCTGCTAAAGCTGGGCAAGAGCCTAGTCGTTGGGGAGGTCTTCATTTACTCAGGTTCGGATTCCGATCCAATTGCCCATGCGACTGCAACCTACTCGATACCCCCGAAATCCTGAACTTACTCTTTGCGTTTAAAGATACCGATCACGGTAGCCAAGATTTTTGGTGAAAGTGACAATGCAAAGAGGATATCCACAATAAAGAACCATGATCCACGGCTTAGCTCAATGATCGCAAGGATCACAAAGATCGCCATCATCACGCGGCGCAGTGTATCGGTTGGGAAATAGCCCATGGTTCTTCCTTTTGTTAAACAGATCCTTAGTTTAGAGGATTTGGGCAACGTCCCCAAATGCTAAACGTGGACCACGTGGGTAAATCCCGCTTGGATTTGCAATGCCAATGTTCATTAAGAAATTAGCATGGTAGCGCCCATCAGGAAAGAATGCTTGGTTCACTTTGGTTGGATCAAATCCAGACATCGGCCCACAATCCCAGCCTAAGCTACG
>JBDLUB010000063.1:0-6036 GCA_039805525.1 Pseudomonadota bacterium
CAGTAGTGCTCGGGACTTTTCAGGGCTAAGTGGTATGCCATCACTATCCTCGAGTATCAACAAACTTTCATTCTGGACTTCGGTAATTTGGCCGATACAAGTCAGAGGGAGTCCGAGTTCTCTTGAGAGACTCGCAATCTTGTCATGTTGATCTGGGTTTGCAGTAAAGCAAAGCTCATAGTCATCGCCACCAGAGGCTGCGCATTGATACTGAATTGCCTGGGCTTGCCGACGCAACACTGGTGAGCGTGGCAAGGCGTCCACGTTAATTTTGGCGCCCACATGGGAGGCTTCCAAAATATGACGCAAATCACCCAATAATCCATCCGAAATATCCAAGGCTGCAGTTGCGATTTCACGCAGAGCAATTCCGAGCGTGACTCGGGGCAGGGGCGAATGAAGTCGCTGATTGATCCGATTGAGTTCTTCTGCATCTAGATCCAAAGACCATTCTTTACGAATACATCCCAAAGCTAGACGAGCGTCCCCCAGTGCGCCAGAGACCCAAATGGAGTCACCCACCTGGGCACCCGATCGTTTAATTGACTGTCCATTTGGAACTACACCAAAAGCCGTGATGCTAATTGTTAATGGCCCTTGACAGGTATCGCCGCCAATGAGGTGGCAATCAAAGAGATCGGCTAAGTCAAAGAGACCATTTGCAAATTCATGCAACCATGCTTGCTTTTGTTTCGGTAAAGCGAGCGCCAGAGTAAATCCGGTCGGCTTAGCACCCATTGCGGCGAGATCAGATAAATTCACTGCTAGGGATTTTTTCCCGACGAGGTAAGGGTCGGTATTCGCAAAGAAGTGACGATCGGCCACCAACATATCGGTTGTGATCACTAGTTCCTCGTTTGGATGACAAGCAATCACCGCCCCATCATCACCAATGCCAAGAAGCGGAGCATGTTGGGGTTTAGCCCTTATCATTTGCTCGGCGCGCGTCTTGAAAATATCGCGAATTAACTCAAATTCCCCGAGTTGGTGGGTATCGAATGGCGGGCTCTCAGGGAATTGCTTTGTCATCCTTGTATTGTAGGCGGGCTTTAAGGCCCCATTCTTGCAAGACTAGCCATTTAACAGGGCATTCAAAGGGACAGCCTTCAGAGGAATAGAATAGAGCTTTTGGCATTCCTGTTTAAGGCTCCAAGCCCTTTTATTTCATTACCCGTGGAACCCTATGAGTCAATCTGGCAATAAACCCAATCAAAACAAAGAAGAGCAAATTAAAGCTTTACGTGAAGCTGCCTTAAAGTACCACGAGTTTCCCGTCCCCGGCAAAATATCGATTGCCCCCACCAAGCAATTAACCAATCAACGCGACCTTTCTTTGGCTTACACGCCAGGAGTAGCAGCTGCTTGTGAAGAGATAAAACGAGACCCCGCCACCGCATTTCGCTATACCGCTCGCGGCAATTTGGTTGGGGTGGTCACCAACGGTACGGCTGTGTTGGGTTTGGGTGATATTGGCGCACTAGCTAGCAAGCCGGTCATGGAGGGGAAGGCGGTCCTCTTCAAGAAATTTGCAGGGATTGATGTGTTTGATATCGAGGTCAACGAAAGCGATCCCGATAAATTAGTTGAAGTAATTGCCGCCCTGGAGCCAACCTTTGGCGGAATTAACCTCGAGGATATTAAGGCCCCCGATTGCTTCTTGGTCGAGCGCAAACTCCGTGAGCGCATGAAGATTCCAGTCTTTCATGATGATCAACATGGCACAGCAATTGTGGTGGCAGCGGCGATTCTCAATGGTCTAAAAGTTGTTGGTAAAGATATTACGAAGGTCAAGTTAGTGACTTCTGGTGCCGGCGCAGCCGCGCTGGCATGTTTAGAGTTATTGGTTCATCTTGGATTACCTAAGAGCAATATTTGGGTAACCGATATTGTTGGTGTAGTTTATGAGGGCCGCACTGAGCTCATGGATCCGCAGAAAACACCATTTGCGCAAAAGACCGACAAGCGTACCTTAGGCGATGTGATTGAAGGGGCTGATGTATTTTTGGGCTTATCGGCTGGTGGAGTTTTAAAGTCCGAGATGGTTGCCAAAATGGCAGATAAGCCGCTGGTGTTTGCCTTGGCGAATCCAACCCCCGAGATCTTGCCGGAGGAGGTCAAGCTGGTTCGTCCTGATGCCGTAATGGCAACTGGGCGAACGGATTACCCAAATCAAGTTAATAATGTGTTGTGCTTCCCATTTATCTTTCGCGGGGCCCTGGACGTGGGAGCAACCACCATTACCACCGAGATGGAAATCGCGGCAGTGAAGGCGATTGCTGAATTAGCTCAAGCAGAACAAAGTGATGTGGTGGCCGCGGTTTACAGTAGCGAGAACTTGGCTTTTGGCCCTGATTATTTAATTCCGAAACCGTTTGATCCGCGCCTAATCACGGTCATTGCACCGGCCGTTGCGAAGGCCGCCATGGATGGTGGGGTTGCAAGCCGCCCAATTAAAGATTTTGCCCTGTATAAAGATCAATTGCAGCAATTTGTCTATCACTCCGGCACAGTGATGAAGCCCTTGTTTGGAATTGCGAAGAAGATTCCGATGGAGCAAAAACGGATTGTCTTTTGTGAAGGTGAGGACGAACGTGTGATGCGAGCAGTGCAAATCATGCTCGATGAAAGCTTAGTGAACCCCATACTCATTGGGCGCCCATCGGTGATTGAGCATCGCATCGAGAAGTACGGCCTGCGCATGAAATCAGGCGTCGATATCGAGATCGTCAATCCTGAAAGTGATGTGCGCTATCGTGATTTTTGGCAAACCTACTTGCAGCTCACTGAGCGCAAGGGGGTGACCGAGTCCTTCGCGAAGCTCGAGATGCGCCGTCGTAATACCTTAATTGGCTCCATCCTCCTTAAAAAGGGACAAGCCGATGGCATGATTTGCGGCACGATTAGCAACACTGCCATGCACTTGAAATACATTGATGAGGTCATTGGTCATGAACCGGGTGCGACAGTGTATGGAGCAATGTCGGGGCTGATACTGCCGAATCGCCAAGTTTTTTTGGTGGACACCCATGTCAATATTGATCCAAGCGCTGCTGAATTAGCTGAAATCACCCTCTTGGCTGCGAGCGAGATGCGTAAGTTGGGTATGACCCCGAAAGTTGCCTTGCTTTCGCACTCGAACTTTGGTTCCAGTGATGCGCCATCGGCCGCAAAAATGCGTGAGGTATTGGCGATTTTGCAAAAAGCCGCTCCTGAGCTTGAGGTGGATGGTGAAATGCACGGCGATTGCGCTTTAGATCCCGAAATCCGCGCCGGTGCCATTACGAACTCAAGCTTGCGTGGAGAGGCCAATTTATTGGTCTTGCCCAATATTGATGCCGCCAATATTTCTTATAACTTACTGAAAACTGCCGCTGGCAATGGCGTGGCTATCGGACCACTTTTGCTCGGGGTTGCAAAACCGATTCATATTTTGACCCCTGCAGCCACGGTGCGCCGGATTGTCAATGTGAGCACGCTTGCAGTTGTGGAGGCTGCTAGCCAATCCAAGGGCTTATTTTAAAAGGGAAATATACTTAGTAAGTAGTCGCTCACTTTTAAATTATTGATAAAAATCAATAGCTTATCAAATTAGTTCTTGGATTAGGCTTGATTTAGGGGCGGGATAAGGGTAATCTACTATCCATCATGAATATTCTTCCTGAAAACATTACTTCAGCAAGCGTCGAAGATCACAGCCGCGCAGAAAATTGGGACAGAAATGATCAAGCCGATCGCGAGATCTCGGCGGCGAGCATTTATGCCCAAGGTGGTCTGTCGCGTCTTCAGACCTATGCTGCCAATCAAGACCTAGGAAAAAAAGTGACAGCTTCTTGGCGTGCCGCTTTGGCTATGAGGGATGCCGGTCCCCCAGCAATGTTGCGCAGTGTGCGCCCCAATATCGTGCAATCGATACGTGCATTTAGAACAAGTGACTTAGCCGAGGCTGCCACTGAGCTAGGTCAACACTTTGTATACGCGAGCTGTACCAATGCCAATACCAAGGGCGAGGTGCTCGAAGCAATTGCGAACGCCTATATGTTTACCAAGCAGCAGGCTAAAAACTTTGATCCGCTGTTAGATGCGCTGACAACCTTGGTTGACAAGGCCGGTCCACAGCCTGGCTTTGTGGTAGTGCTTGAGGGTTTGCCTTGCACTCAAAAGTTTGACAAGGAAGCCAGAGAGACTCTCCTAGACGTGTTCCGCGATGCGGTTGAGTTTTGGTCCGAGCGCCGCGTCCCCTATCGGGTCTTCTACTCGTTCGCCTAACTCTTCTTTAAGCTCCAAATGCTTTGTACGGCTGAGGTCGCAACGATCCCAGCCGTTTCTGTTCGCACTATGCGTGGACCTAGTGATAAGGCGATAAAACCAGCTTGTTTGGCATATTCCTCTTCTTCTGGGCAAAAGCCGCCCTCTGGACCAATGGCAAGCGAAATGCTTTGGGGTGGGTTTCGATTGAGAAATTGATGCAGCGAATCGGTACTCGTTGTGCTCAGAAGTATTTTTAACCCAGCCACACTTTGTTTGAATGCATCCCGAGGATGTTGGATTGAAGCAACTTCTGGAATGACGCTACGATCGCATTGTTCACACGCCGCTTGGGCGATTGTCTGCCAATGAAGCAGGCGCTTTTCTAGTCGTTTTGCGTCATGTTTAAGTTTGATGACTGAGCGCTCACACTCAATGGGGGTGATGTTTGTCGCCCCCGTTTCAACAGCTTTCTCGATGATCCAATCCATTTTGTCACCGCTGGCAAGTCCCTGAATAAGCTCTATGTCATAAGGGAGCTCCCGCTGGCGATCTTCTTGGATTTGTTCAATTTCAATCTGGGAATAGGTTTCGTTCGTTCTTGAGAGTCTTCCTACCGCGATATGGCCTTTGCCATCAAAGACAGTGAATACATCATCTGCTCCGATACGACGAACGCGTAAGTGATGGGCCAAATCCCGATCAATTGGAAGAAGTAGTTTCGGGAGATTGGATTGGGCCCAATCGCCCGCTAGGTAGAACTGTGGCATACAAGCTTAGTGAGCAAATGGATCAATTACTTTTTCTTATTGCGGCAGTTCTTTTTCTGGCAATGACCGTACATCGCCAGAGAATGCTCTTGGAGCTTAAACCCGAGGGATTTGGCAATTTCGTTTTGGCGTTTTTCAATTGCCGAATCCACAAACTCCTCCACATGACCACAGTCTAGGCACACAAGATGGTCGTGATGATTTCCTTCGTTCAGCTCATAAATGGCTCGGCTATCACCTTTGCTCGACTCAAAATGGCTTCTTAACAGGATTCCGGCTTGCTCAAATTGGGTTAAAACGCGATAGACCGTGGCTAAGCCGATATCGGAGTTATCCTTCACAAGTGCCATGTAGACCTCTTCGGCACTAAAGTGCGAATCCGCGTTTTCCTGAAAAAACTCAAGGACTTTCATGCGCGGTGCCGTGACTTTTAGACCGATTTCACGGAGGTCGGCGGGGGTGGCGTTTTGGCTCATGCGATTTGGGCTCGATTGGCAGGTTTGGGCGCTAAAATCAGATACTTAATGATACGTTGAACTGTTGACCCATGCAGATTAGCATTTTTACTTGCCGCAATCCAAATCGAGCTTTTGCATCACGGATGTTGATCGTGTTGTGCGCTTCTCTTAGTTTGGGTGCGTGCACTTCGGCGGTTGACAATACTCAGCGGGCTTGGATGAATACTATTTTCCAGCCGTACGTCCCCGATGTGGTTCAAGGCAACTTTATTTCTAGCGAGCAATATGCTCAATTAAAAGTGGGTATGAGTCGAGAGCAGGTGCGCCAAATTATGGGCACACCATTACTTGCAAGTTATTTTCATGCTAATCGCTGGGACTATGTATTTGAATTTAAGCGCGAGGGTCAGACTATTGGTAAGGAGAGACGCGTCACCTTATTGTTTGATGGTGACAAACTCGTGAAGTTTGATGGCGATGCCTTACACACTGAAGTAGAGCTTGTGGCTGAGATTGACAACTATGCGCGTGAGAAGCGTAGTTTTTGGGAAGTCTTAACGGGT
>JBDLUB010000064.1:0-6004 GCA_039805525.1 Pseudomonadota bacterium
CCAGATCCGATAATCGTTGGAACAGTAGTAAAGCTCATTGGGATACTATCCCCAGCACGTAATAGATTTTTTAATATTTGATTACGTTCGTGCTTTTCTACTGTCTCAGAGTAAGCCTGCGTCATATCACCAATATCAGGAGATATCGATGCACAGCCGCCAAAAACGATGGGGCAGGCTAAGCAAAAAAAATAGATAATTTTTTTCATCGAATTAATACCCTGATAAAAAATTCATTTTCTGAATACTTCAAAGTGCACAAAATACAAAATTGATCCGTAAATTCGGAGAACTCTATCATCGAAACGAGTGAGTCATTACACGACTTGCGCCTTACTCAATGCCTCGCTAATAAAGCAAAATTTGAGGTAAGGAATTTTTACATGCTTAACTAACAAGTTTGATGATTGCTGCTCCCCAGTTTTCAGATAAAAAGTAAAAAGTAGCTTGCCATATCAATAAGCCGCAAACAATGCATAAAACCGATCCAAAGGACCTCCAAGCGGAAAACACCGCACTATTTTTTCCTTTTATAACCACTTCAGCAACAATTAAGGGGATTACAAAAAATGAGAAATCCATGAAATAGTCAAGCGGTCCAGTAAATGCTGGGCCAAGACCCCGACCTTCTAGGGTTGTGTAAATAAATCCATAACCCATTCGATAAAGCCATGATCCTAAAACTAGTGCAAATAAACGAATGGCCCATTCGCGATGAATGCTGAACTGACGCAATAGTGCATACCGAATGGTTTGAACCGAGCAGATCATCATCAAGATTCCATACGCTGCAAATCCGATAAGCATCGGAATTCCACCGGTTGCTCCCCATACAGCCAAGAAAACTACGCCTCCGAATCCAGTAACAAATGATGAAAGTGTGTAAAACATTCCAGACCAGCGATGAAAATCGATATATCGTTTTCTAATAGCCTCACTAAACTGAATGGGACCCAAGATTAGCAAAACTGAACCGAAGAAAAAATGAGAAATCATTCCAGTAATAGCAGCAGGTTTTTCTGGACGGTACAAATTTGGCAAGACGCTATTCCAAGCCTCAACCTCACTGGGCGTATTTGCAAATATATAAAAACTGAAGATATATAAAGCAAACAGAATTCCACTAATCCAACTAGTAATTAGTAGGAAAATTAAACTTAACTTGTAGAATAAACTGCTATTGGAGGCATCTGCCGTAGAAATATTACTCACTCAGGATTCCTTTTTGCAATAGTTAGTACTCAAAGATTCTAAATTTAAATCAGTTACACAATGTGAAGTTCGTTTAACTAAAAGTAACGTAATTTTACACATTTTGGAATCTGAAAATCTTCATTTTTGGCATTGCGATACCTCAATTCCAAGTATTTTTTAGGGCAATTTTCTTCCTAAAGACATATTGTTGGATATTGTTAGATTTTTTTATGATAATTACAATTAGATTTTTAGATTCATTTATTAATTTGGCATTGAAATAATTTCTATCCGCGCTCAATGACCATATCGTCAATAGGAGACTCTCATGGCAAAACTTAACATCAACGGCAAGATGCGGACGGTCAATGTTGACCCAAGTACTCCACTTTTATGGGTGCTTCGAGACCACATCGGTTTAACTGGCACAAAGTATGGTTGCGGGATTGCGGCATGTGGTTCATGTACTGTATTAATAGATGGTGCAGCTATACGTTCATGCGTTCTCCCAATCAGTGCTGTTGAGGGGAAAAAAGTTGAAACAGTGGAAAGTCTTGCAGTTGGCGGTAAGTTAAGTAAAGTACAGCAAGCGTTCGTTGACAAGCAGGCCCCCCAATGTGGATATTGTCAGGCCGGCATGGTGATGGCGGTAACCGCTCTACTTCGTACTAATCCAAAACCAAGTGACGCAGATATTGATTCAGCAATTAGTAATATTTGTCGTTGCGGATCTTTTCAGCAAGTTCGCGAAGCAATCCATGCGGCAGCTAAAGCATAAGGAGAAAATCATGAATGCACCACTACCAAACAAATCTCGACGCCAATTTATTGTTGGCACGAGCGCTATTACTGCGGGACTTGCGATTGGCCTTGAGTTTCCCAACATCATTCCTACTGCCAATGCAACCGCCTCAAATCCTGTAAACGCTCCAGAAATTGGCGTATGGGTTGTAATTCAACCCAACGATAATGTGATTATTCGCGTGGTACGTTCCGAGATGGGTCAAGGAACGATTACTGGATTAGCTCAACTAGTTGCCGAGGAACTGGAGTGCGATTGGAAAAAAATTACCATCGATTACCCCACCCCTGGTGAAAGCCTAAAACGTAAAGGTGTATGGGGCTCTTTTTCAACTGGTGGCAGTAGAGGCATTCGCTCTTCGGAAGACTATGTTCGCAAAGGTGGGGCTGCGGCACGCATTATGCTAATCCAAGCGGCAGCAGATCAATGGGGCGTCCCTGCAGCAGAATGCTCGGCAAATAATAGCGTTATTACCCACAAGCCAAGCGGTCGATCAACTAGCTTTGGAAAAGTTGCGGCGGCAGCCTCAAAACTACCCGTTCCCGAAGCTAAAACCATTGAATTAAAAGATCCCAAGCAATGGAAAGTAATCGGTAAGTCGATGGATCGTCTAGACAGCCTTGCCGATAAGGTTACCGGTAAACAAGTCTATGCAATCGATCTAAAAATGCCTGGGATGCTAACGGCAACAATCAAAGAATGTCCTGTATTTGGTGGCAAACTCAAAAGCTATGATGCAAGCAAAGTGGCCGGACTTAAAGGCGTTAAAAAGGTTGTCCAGGTAAGTGATACGGCAGTGGCGATTGTGGCGGATACGTTCTGGCAGGCTAAGGTAGCGATGGACCAATTACCCATTGTCTGGGATGAAGGTCCTAATTCGACCGTGCAACAGACGGATATCCTAAAAAGACTCGAGGAAGGTCTAGGCGCCAATCAAGCTTTTATTGGTAACGAAAACGGAGACTTTAAAAAAGTTTCCGATAGCGCTGCCAAAAAGATTGAAGCAAAATTCTTCTATCCCTTTTTAAATCATGCAACGATGGAGCCGATGAATGCGACAGCTATTTGGACTCCCGATAAATGCAGGGCTTGGGTACCAACCCAAGATGGTGAGGCGTCACTGGCTGCTGTAATTGCTGCTTCTGGTTTAACAGCTGACAAATGCGATGTGATTAAAGTCAACCTAGGTGGAGGCTTTGGCCGCCGTGGTGCATTCCAGGACTACACCACCCAAGTTGTCAATATTGCTAAGCAAATGCCCGGTACACCAATTAAACTCATTTGGACCCGTGAAGAGGATATGACCCAAGGTCGCTATCACCCCATCATGATGTGCAAAATGACCGGCACATTCGATGATAAGAAAAACTTGACTGGCGTTCATATGCGTTTATCTGGTCAATCTATTTTGACCGCGGTCCGCCCAGCAATTGTTTCCCAAAACAAAGGAATGGACCCACTCGTTTTTCAGGGGGTGGCTAAACGAGGTGACGATGCGATTAGCTATGATTTTCCTAATTTAATTATTGATCATGCCATGCGCAATACGCATGTGCCACCAGGATTTTGGCGCGGGGTTAATACCAATCAAAATGCCGTATTTATGGAGTGTTTTGTAGACGAGTTGGCTGAATATGCCGGTATGGACCCAGTTGAATTTAGAAGGAAATATTCTGCAAATTATCCTCGCAACTTAGCCGTACTTAATGCGGTTGCTGATCGAATTGGCTGGACTAAGCCCGCTCCTAAGGGAGTATTTCGGGGTGTTGCGCAACAAAAATCATTTGGAAGCTATGTGGCAGCGGCCTGCGAGATCTCGGTGACCGATGGTAATAAGATTAAGATCCATCGCATTGTGGCAGCTACCGATCCTGGTTACGCCGTAAATCCCGCTCAAATCGAGCGCCAAGTATCGGGCTCCTTTGTCTATGGATTATCTGCCCTCTTTGAGGAGGAGTGCACTATAAAAAACGGCCGAATTGAACAAACGAATTTTGATAATTTTGGCTCCATCAAGATCCGTCAAATGCCTAAGGTAGAAACCATCATAATTCAAGGTGGTGGTCAATGGGGCGGCGTTGGCGAACCCACGATTTCAGTAGCAGCACCCGCAGTCCTCAATGCATACTTCCAAGCAACCGGTAAGCGGATCCGTACCATTCCTTTGAAGAACAGCGGCATCACGCTTATATAAATGATTCGCTTCTTGGTGACGCTAGCGATTAGTGCGCTGCTAGGGCACCCTGGATCCATAGCGGCCCAAATTATTTGGGATGGAGACGCCATACCAAATTCATTAAGCGGCAAGCCAGGCGATCCCTTACGAGGCAAATCCATGGTGACGAGTCGACAAACCGGTTTATGTATTTTGTGTCATGCCGGCCCTTTCCCAGAAGAGCGATTTCAAGGTAATTTAGCGCCAGATTTACGTTTAAGCATCGCCAATTTCAATGCCCCTCAACTGCGAGCACGACTTGTAGATGCTGGTCGATTTAAACCAAACACAATCATGCCCTCTTACTTTAAAATTGATCATCTAAATCGTGTTGCCCCTCAGTTTTCTGGAAAAACGGTGTTAGGTGCTCAGGATATTGAAGATATTATTGCCTACCTGCTAACGATCCAATCGCCATGAATCAACGTCGATTTTTCATTGCTGTGATGACTGCAATCGGTCTAAACCCATGGAGCAGTTCAGCTGCAAATCCAAAAGAAGCGCAACAGGCGATGAACAAAATCATTGGTAAGCAAGCTGTACAAAATGGGAGAATTTATTTTGAACTTCCCCCTTTGATCGAAAATGGCAATTTGGTCTCGGTTAAAGTAGCAGTTCAAAGCCCCATGACGGTCAATGATTATGTTAAAGCGATTCACATCATTGCTGAAGCTAATCCATTGCCGAATGTAGTGAGCTGTTTTTTTTCACCGCTCTCAGGTAAGGCTGAGGTAAGCACCCGCATACGATTAGCCGATTCGCAAAAAGTTTGGGTTCTCGCTCAAATGAGCAATGGCGAATTTTGGCAAACCTCTGCCGATACTATTGTTACTCTTTCTGCTTGTACGGAGATGCCATGAGTCGCACTTCGCGTGCCATTGTTACCTTTTCACCCACCGTAAAAAGAGGTGAAATTTTCTCCATTCGAGCAATTGTTCAACATGAAATGGAATCTGGATTTCGGCATACTGAACAAGGTGCGCTCATTCCAAGGGATATTATTCGGGAGTTTTTTTGTACCTATAATGGAAGAGAAGTGTTTAGAGCTGAACTTTTTCCTGGAACAGGCTCAAATCCGCTCTTTATTTTTGATGTAAAAGCAGATTCGTCTGGAACGATTGAATGTAAATGGATCGGTGATAATAACTATCTAACTGTAGTTAAACAACCTATTACAGTTTTATGAAGCGAGTGATTCGCTCGTTTTTGGTTTTAGTAGCAATACTTTCTAACTGTGCAATTGCTGATTCTAGGCAATCGGCTTACCAACTGCTCTCGCCTGCAAATCAGGCCATGCAAAATGACATGAGTCTAAATCCAGCTCTATTTGCAATCCTTGATGGTGAAGCACTTTGGAATCAAAGTTTATCTATAAATGGTAAGTCATGTGCAAGTTGTCATGGGGATGTAATCCAATCCATGAAGGGGGTATCTGCTACATTTCCTAAACGTGTAAATCAACAATTGATGAATCTTGAGGGGCAAATTAACTTCTGCCGAAGTAATCAACAGGGACTAAAACCATTTCAGTACGAGAGCAAATCCTTACTAGCTTTATCGACACTAATTGCCTTTCAATCCCGAGGTTTACCAATCCAGACGCCGACCGGACCGGATTTGAAGAATGATTTAATCCGAGGTAAAGAGCTTTATTTCCAGCGCATTGGGCAACTTAACTTATCGTGCGCTCAGTGCCATGATGAGCGTGCCGGTCTAAAGTTGGCCGGTAGCGTTATCCCACAAGGACACCCCACTGGTTATCCCATTTATCGAATTGAATGGCAAGGAATGGG
>JBDLUB010000065.1:0-5955 GCA_039805525.1 Pseudomonadota bacterium
CGGTCTCGGTCAAAATATCAACCAACTCGCCATTAAAAATATTACGAACTTCATAGACCCACTGCTGACCTACCGCTGGTGCTCGAACCATGGGGATTGATTGAGGGGGCGCAATCTCAGTCTTTGGAATATGCGACACGGAACCCAGGCATGCGGTCAATAACAAACTAGCCGTAACCGTGGCTGCGCTTCGCCAAGAAAGGTATTTAAATAGCATCCAAATTATTTCCAAGAACGCAGTTGCCAAGCTGTGCTGTTCTCGAGTAGCACCGAGCCAATTTGGCCCTGGATTTGATAGGAACCAGAGGATTCGCGCGCGACCCAGCGCCCAATTTCTGGAGCAAACCAAATGATTTCATGGCGAATGCAATCCACTTTATTGGCATCATCACTCTGAAAATTAATCAGGTTCTGATAGCGCAAACAGGTGAACTCTCCGGCTGGAACCTTGAGTCTTTCCCAGCCCGCACAATACATATACTGCTGCCAACCAAATGAGTTATCTGAATGTCCTGCAATCGAATAGCGCGTTGTAAATTGTTTACTCCAATTGGCCTGTATTTGCTCTGGCCAAAGAGGAATCGGAGGACCATAGTTTTGAATACGGCCCCAGTGCGGATCCGTTGCAATCACTCCCCATGATGATTGAATCTCACTGGGAAGCGTTGCGCCATCTTGATTACTGCGAGAGATCGTGACTCCTGGCCCGACAATCTCAACGCGCTCGGTCACCACATCGAGTAACTTACTTGAGAATGTGTCGAACCGAAGATAGGTCCATTCCTGACCCAATTGGGGTGAACGCACACTGGGTATTTTCTTGGGAGCGGCAACCGGGATGCCGCGATCAAAGGTGGCGGTGGCGCACCCCAAGGGTGCTAAAGCAGCTGAACTAATGACAAGGCGACGTAGGGGGTTCATACAAACTCCTAAAGACAAATAGCTATTCCCACTCGATTGTGGAGGGTGGTTTCCCACTGATGTCAAAGACCACGCGATTGATACCGCGCACTTCATTGATGATGCGATTCGATACCTTACCTAGCAGTTCGTGTGGCAGATGAGCCCAATGCGCAGTCATAAAGTCTTGGGTTTGTACTGCACGTAGAGCGACGACGTATTCATAGGTGCGCCCATCCCCCATGACTCCAACCGATTTCACTGGCAGAAAAACTGCAAATGCCTGACTCGTCAATGCGTACCAAGATTGCTTGGTACTGGGGTCAATCGTATTGCGAAGCTCTTCGATAAAAATGGCATCCGCTCTTCGCAAAAGATCGGCAAATTCGGATTTAACCTCTCCCAAAATTCGGACGCCCAGTCCTGGACCTGGAAAGGGATGACGATCGACCATCTCTTTTGGCAAACCTAGCTCAACGCCCAAGGCTCGCACTTCATCTTTAAATAACTCTCGTAATGGCTCAAGAAGTTTGAGGTGCATGTCCTCGGGCAATCCACCAACATTGTGATGGCTCTTAATGGTGTGGGCGTTATTTTTACCCTGACCGGCTGACTCAATGACATCCGGATAAATCGTACCTTGGGCAAGCCACTTGGCATTTTTGATCTTGCCAGACTCGCGCTGAAATACCTCAACAAATTCTTTACCGATAATTTTGCGCTTTTGCTCCGGATCGGTCACACCCTTTAACTGGGACAGGAACTCATGCGAGGCGTCCACATGAATCACTTTGACCCCCAGGTTGCGGGCAAACATATCCATCACCATCTTGCCTTCATTAAGCCTTAGCAAGCCATGATCGACAAATACGCACGTTAGCTGAGGCCCGATCGCTCGATGAATGAGTGCCGCAGCCACACTGGAGTCCACGCCGCCCGATAGACCCAAGATAACTTCGTCGCTACCAACCTGTTCCTTGATCTTGGCTACTGCTTCAGCAATGTAATCGCCCATCACCCAATCAGCGCGGCATTGGCAAATTTCATGCACAAAACGATTTAAGATCTCTTTACCCCTTAAGGTGTGGGTTACCTCAGGATGAAATTGCAGGCCATAGAAATGTTTTTCTTCATTGGCCATTCCCGCAATTGGGCATGACGGCGTTGAGGCCATTAACTTAAATCCTGGGGGTAGCTCGGTGACTGAGTCGCCATGACTCATCCATACCTTGAGAATTCCATGGCCCTCGGCGGTGCGATGGTCCTCAATATCCTTTAGCAAATCGGTATGTCCGCGGGCTCGTACTTCAGCATACCCAAACTCACGTGCTTTACCTAAAGACTCGGCCGAGGCAACCCGACCGCCTAATTGGGTAGCCATTGTTTGCATACCGTAACAAATGCCCAAAACTGGAACATTGAGTTGAAAAACAATCTCAGGGGCCCTGGGGCTATTTGGCTCCGTTACCGAACTTGGCCCACCCGAAAGAATGATTCCTTTGCAGCGACGTTCTTGAACAAATCGTTTGATTCGCTCCGGATCCGAGTCGTAAGGCCAGATCTCAGAGTAGACTTTTGACTCCCGCACACGGCGAGCGATCAATTGGGTGACTTGTGAACCAAAATCAAGAATCAGAATCGTATCGTGCACAGTTTTGCCCAAGCGACTCTTAATCAACGTGATAGTTAGGGGCTTCCTTCGTGATCTTCACATCATGGACATGCGACTCACGCACACCTGCAGAAGTAATCTCCACAAAACTGGCCTTCTCATGTAATTCCGCAATGGTTTTGCAACCACAATAGCCCATCGACGAACGAATACCACCACTCAGTTGATGCAAGATACTAAGGACACTTCCTTTATATGGGACCTGCCCTTCAATCCCCTCAGGAACTAATTTCTCAGCATTGGCCGCACTAATATCCTCTTGGAAGTAACGATCGGCGGCACCATCGGCCATTGCGCCTAAGGAACCCATGCCACGATAACTCTTATAGGATCGTCCTTGATATAAAAAGACCTCACCAGGGGCTTCTTCTGTCCCAGCAAACATGCCTCCCATCATGACGCTATTGGCGCCCGCTGCAAGGGCTTTTGCAACATCTCCCGAATAGCGTACACCACCATCCGCAATTAATGGAATTCCGCTTCCCTTAAGCGCATTGGCAACATTCACCACGGCCGTAATTTGTGGAACCCCGACGCCCGCCACGATGCGGGTGGTGCAAATCGAGCCCGGACCAATGCCGACTTTTACACCATCAGCGCCATGGTCTGCGAGTGCTTTTGCAGCATCGCCAGTCGCTATATTGCCGCCAATCACTTGAACCTGAGGGTAATTCTTCTTGACCCATTTCACACGATCGAGAACGCCTTGACTATGGCCATGCGCGGTATCAACCACAATCACATCAACACCAGCTCTCACCAACAGCTCAACACGTTCATCGTTATCCGGGCCCACACCGACGGCAGCGCCAACGCGCAACTTACCCTCACCATCTTTAGCAGCATTGGGATGTTCGGTCGCCTTCAAAATATCCTTAACGGTCACTAAGCCGCGTAACTCGAAGGCATCGTTCACAACGAGTACGCGCTCTAAGCGATGCTTACTCATTAAGCGCTTGGCCTCCTCAAGGCTTGCGCCCTCCTTCACGGTGATAAGACGATCACGTGGGGTCATCTTGGTCTTCACGCTTGCATCTAAATCCTCTTCGAACCGAAGATCGCGGTTGGTGATGATGCCAACTACGGTTTTTCCTTGCAGCACGGGGAATCCTGAAAAGCCGTGCTCCCTTGATAGAGCAATGACCTGACGCACGGTCATTTCTGGAGTAATCGTGATGGGGTCACGCAAAACCCCCGACTCAAAGCGTTTTACCTTAGCCACCTCTTTAGCTTGGTCAGAAGGCTTAAGATTTTTGTGGATGATTCCGATACCACCTTCGCTTGCCATAGCAATCGCGAGCCTGCCCTCAGTGACCGTATCCATCGCGGCCGACACCAAGGGAATATTTATCGTAATATCGCGAGTTAATTGGGTGACCAAACTGGTGTCACGAGGAAGGACGGCCGAGTAGGCCGGCACAAGGAGCACGTCATCAAAGGTCAGTGCTTTTTGTATGAGTCGCATGCAAAACCCCTAGTCGCAAAATCCGATTATAAAGGTTCTGGGTCGAGAGCTCCTTTAAGGTCTCGGTTTTGAAGCCTGGCGGCGTAGAGCCTTGGCTTTTAAAAGGCTATCTTTATCGCGATTGGCCTTCTTTCGTCTAGCTAATTTAGGGTCAATGCGTAATGGTGCATACAGTTCTAAACGGTCGCCGGCATATAGCGGACTACTCCAATCCTTGCGCTTACCAAATACCCCATAGCAGCCCTTACGGCTAATCACTGGATCATCTTGATCTTTGGCAATGCCCAAGCTTTGAAGCGCCCACCCCACCGTGGGCTTTGAAACACCATTTAACGGAAGATGATGAATCTGCAGTAATGGCGGATCCTGGCGCGCATCGCATAGGAGTATTTCAATGGACAAGGCTTTAGTGGCCATAGAGTTGCTCCGCACGCTTTACAAAGCAATCCACAAAGGTGCTGGCGATGTAGGAGAATACCGGACCAATGATCTTATCCAAGATTGCACTTTTGAACTCCCAGTGCAAATTGAACTCAATTTTGCATGCATCATCACGCAAGGGAATGAAGCGCCACTGACCAGTAAACTTTTTAAACGGGCCGTCAACAAATTGCATATCGATTGAATCGGGACGATGGTTGGCATTTCGCGTATGAAAGAATTGCTCAATCCCTTTAAAGTGGATCTTGATTTTGGCATCAAGCACCGTCTCGGTTTGCTCATAAATATCCACACCGCCGCACCAGGGTAAAAACTCTGGATAGCGCGCAACATCCGTTACTAGGCTGTACATGCGGTCAGCGGATTGACCAATCAAAACCGTCTTATTGACGTCTGCCATAATGAAACCGTGGAACCTATAAAAACTCTAAACCATGAGTATCGTCGATAACAAAAAAGCGTTCTTTGATTATTTTATTGAAGAACGCTATGAAGCGGGCCTTGTCCTCGAAGGGTGGGAGGTTAAGGCAATTCGTGCTGGGCGTGCGCAAATTAAAGAAGCGTATGTTGTGGTGCGCAATGCTGAAATTTATTTGATTGGTTCTCACATCAGCCCACTCTCCTCGACATCGACTCATATTCATGCTGACCCCACCCGAACCCGCAAGCTCCTCTTAAATGAGAGCGAGATTCGGAAACTCATCGGCAAAGTTGAGCAACGAGGCTATACCTTAGTACCGCTCAATTTGCACTTCTCAAAGGGTCGAGTTAAATGTGAAATTGGGCTTGCCCGCGGTAAGAAACAACACGATAAGCGCGAGGCAAGTAAAGAGCGCGACTGGGAGCGAGAAAAGGCCAGAATCGTGCGCGGTCAACTTTCGTAATTCTATCTTTTGCACCATTTAGGTGCATATTTGCACCAAGGCATGCCAATTTCCGGTTGATTTGCCATTCGGGCGTAATACCGTAAAGGCTATGAAAACCCCGTATGACGAAATGTTTGATGCACATGGTGCGGCAAGGCCCCACTATGCCATCTTTCAGCAATGGTTGACTGAGCAAAGTGATGCTCTGATGGCCCTTAAACGGGCTGAAGCTGATCTCATCTTTCGTCGGGTTGGCATCACCTTTGCGGTCTATGGTGACGACTTAGGGACTGAGCGTACCATTCCATTCGATCAAGTGCCGCGGATATTTACGGCCAAAGAGTGGTCGACGCTTGAGTCAGGTCTGAGACAACGCGTGACCGCACTCAATCACTTTATTCATGATGTCTATCACGACGAAGCAATCATTAAAGCTGGGATTATTCCCGGGGAGCAGATTTTTAATAATGCTCAATATCGACCCGAAATGCGCCGTATCGATGTACCACGGAATATTTATGCCCAAATCGCCGGGATTGATATTGTGCGTGCAGGCGCAGGTGAGTTTTATGTCCTAGAGGACAATCTGCGCGTACCATCTGGCGTGTCCT
>JBDLUB010000066.1:0-5900 GCA_039805525.1 Pseudomonadota bacterium
CTCATGGCCTAAAGCACGATAACTCTTAAAGCGCTCACGCCCTGCCTTGAGTTCATTCTCTTGGGTGGTCACCACTTCGATCCAACGAGGAAAGCGTTCCAACCAGGAATCAAGACCTTGCGGAACTTCCGCATGCAAGTAAATCAAGACGTCCTGATGCGCTGGCACTTGGCGTTCTAGCTCAGATAAATGATTTACGAGCAGAATCGGGGTCTCGTGGGCACCCTCGTGATGCAACCAAGCATGAGGTAAAAAATCGGTTTTACTGAAGGTCCACAATAAATCATCAAGATTGTTAAGGTCGTTTTCACTTCCAGCAATCACGATCGTGCGTGGCAACCCCTGTGGATGAGGGCTGGCTAGAATTTTGCGACTTAAACGACAGCAATACTGTAATTTGTCTGACACATGACTATGAAAATCAATTCTGGCCATTCGAGTTAACAGTGGGCGCTTATTGATCGAGCAAGAAATTTAGTAATAGCGGAACGGGTCTACCTGTTGCCCCTTTGGCCGCCCCGCTCTTCCATGCAGTTCCAGCAATATCCAAATGGGCCCACCGGAATTTTTCAGCAAAGCGCGACAAGAAACAGGCTGCGGTCACACTACCGGCAGGACGTCCGCCAATGTTCGCAACGTCCGCAAAGTTTGACTTCAATTGCTCATGATATGCCGCATCGAGGGGTAGACGCCATACTGTATCTAAGGATTGATGACCGGCCTTATTCAAGGCTTTCACCAAGGCTTCATCATCGGAGAACAAACCACTATGCACATGGCCTAATGCAATGATGCAAGCGCCGGTCAAAGTAGCAACATCAATGACGGCTTTGGGCTTAAAGCGCTCTACATAGGTGAGCGCATCGCAGAGAATAAGACGGCCCTCGGCATCGGTATTTAAAACCTCGATGGTCTGCCCTGACATACTCTTCACAATATCACCCGGACGGGTTGCGCGGCCCGATGGCATGTTCTCACAGGTTGGCACCACACCAATCACATTCTTCTTTAATCCCAACAACGATACGGCATACATGGTCCCAAATACCGATGCCGCACCACACATGTCGTACTTCATTTCATCCATTGCTTCGCCAGGCTTCAATGAGATGCCGCCTGTATCAAAGGTAATGCCTTTGCCAACCAAAACGATCGGATCCTCATTTGCTTTCCCACCCTCATGGCGCATGATGATGAATTGCGGAGGAGTCTCTGAACCTTTAGCAACCGCTAAGAATGAACCCATACCCAAGGCTTCAATTTGTTGCTGATTAAAAACCTGGACTTTTAACTTGGTCTTCTTAGGAAGATTCAGCGCGGTTTGTGCCAAAAACGTTGGAGTACAAACATTGGGTGGCAAGTTACCCAAATCTTTAGTGAGGCTCATTCCTTCAACCAAAGCCGATCCCTCTTGAACCGCAGTCTTCACAAGCGCAGCTTGCTTGACATTCGCGAGTAAGGTGAATTGCTCGAGGGCGTCTGCCTTTTCTTGCGGCTTGGTCTTAAATTGCTCTTGTCGAGCCCCAAATCGATAAACCTGATCTCCCACAATTTGCGCCAGTAACCGAATCCGCTCGGCAATTGCATTAGGGCTTTGATTGGCTTTCTGCTTGCCAGTAAAGCTGGGTGTATGCCAAAGTGCTGACTGAATCGAACCGCCACTTAAAAGTTTGAGAGCTGAGCGCGCAATCTTGGCAAAATCCCCTAGGGACTCTTTATCACCAAGACCCACTAATAAGACACGTTTGAGCTTCACCTTACTCAAGGCCCATGCACGGGTTGAGCGTAATAAGGTACATGCTCCAGCTTTTCCATCCAAATCACCCACAGAGCGCGCCTCTGAAATTGCGCCCCCAAGGAGGTCGTCAAGCGCCTGAAGCTGGGAGAGCTCGGCGGCGCGATAGGCCAATACCAAGCAATCACCACTTAAGCCACAAACCGCAGCAGCGCCTTTGGGGCTTTTAAAATCGATATCGGTAAGAACTTTCGTGCTAAATTGAATTGTCATCGTCTTTCACCATTAGGGGTTTTTTACATTATCCACCGACCGAATTAAAGTCGCAGAACCAGACCCATTAACCATGATTTTTGAACAAGCCCTACGCCGCGAACTCAGCATGACCACAGGTGCTGTGTTTTTGGTCTTGGTCACCATCATGATTACCACCCTCGTGATCCGGATTTTGGGGTTTGCGGCCAGCGGAACGGTGAATCCCGAGGATGCTTTAGTACTAATCGCTCTCGCTACCCTTGGTTATTTTGCCGTTCTATTGACCGTCTCACTATTTATTGCCGTTTTAATTGTTTTAGTTCGTGGGTACAAAGACTCCGAAATGATTGTGTGGTTTGCAAGTGGGTTGAGCATTACAAATTTAATTGGCCCGATCCTACGATTTGCAATTCCACTCATCATCATCATTGCGTTATTGGCTGCTTTTGTTTGGCCATGGGCAAATCGTGAATCGAGTGTCATTAGTCAACGCTTTCAACAGCGAGACGATGTGTCCATGGTTGCAGCAGGCCAATTTAAAGAATCGGCCAAAGCTGAGCGGGTCTTTTTCATTGAAGAGATTGATGTTGACAAAGGGGAAGTCAAAAACATCTTTGTAGCTGATACACGCAATCAAAAGTTAAGTGTTGCGGTTGCTGCCACTGGCTATATCGAGAATACGCCTAACGGTGAAAAAAACGTAGTTCTCTTAAAGGGCCGACGTTATGAGGGACAACCGACCCAGCCCAATTTCAGAATCTTAGAGTTTGATGAGTACGAAACCAAGATCTTAAGCAAAGAGGTCAGCAAGCCACCTCCACGGGATCGAGAAAAAAATGTGATTGAGCTGATGCAAGAAACCGATCCCAATACACTGCGCGCTAACTTTGGTGAACTGCTTTGGCGCATTGGCTTACCCATCATGGCGCTTGGTTTGGTCTTGATTGCCATTCCTTTAGCTTATGTCAATCCCCGCTTAGGCAACTACACGGCGATGTTTTATGCCGTCCTCATTTATCTGATGTACAGCAACCTATTAAATCTCAGTCAAAATTATGTTGCCCAAGGCCGCGTTGATTTCTTCGTTGGCTTGTGGCCGATTCATGTACTTGCGTTTGGCTTAGCCTTTGTTTTGATTCGTAATCGCATTAATCCATCCTTAAAGTGGTGGCAACGCCAACTTCCGAGGGCCTGGCAAAGCAAATGAGTTGGCTCTTTCCCAAAATTTATGAACGCTACTTTGCTAAGCAAATCTATGCGAGCTTTGGCTTCATTCTCTTTGCCCTGCTCGCGCTCTTTCTATTTTTTGACATTCTGAGTGAGCTGGGATCGGTCAACTCCAAATACACCCTGCCTTTAGCACTTCTCCATGTGCTCCTCAAGGCACCCAGCCGTATGGTTGAAATTATTCCGATCGCTGGCTTAATTGGCAGTATTTATGTATTTGCCATGATGGCGAGTCAATCGGAGTTCACCATCTTCCGGGTGGCTGGCTTGGATATTAAACGCAGCCTCTTTACGCTCGCCAAGATCTCACTACCGATTGTCATCCTGACCCTAGCAATCAGTGAAGGCTTGGGCCCCTACAGTGAACGACTTTCTGAACGCATTCGGATGGATGCATTGGGCTCAACCTTTAGCTCACAATTTCGGTCAGGTGTTTGGCTCAAAGATCAATTGCGTGATCAGGATGGAGCGGGTCCAGTTAAAGCTGGTGTACGGTATGTCAATGTAGGCTCAATCGATCAGGATGATCAAATTCGGCAAATTCGAATGTATGAGTTTGACCCCAACTACCGTCTGCTCTCGATTCGCAGTGCCGCATCTGGTCGTTTCGATAATAAAGGCGTTTGGGAGCTCAATGATGTTTCGGAAACACGCTTTATTGAGAAGCGCGGCACTGATCCATTAGATGCGGTCTACACCGCGCAGACCAAAAGCATTCCAAAGCTGAGCTTAGAATCGCAAGTCACTCCGCAAATCCTCAATGTTCTACTAATCAGCCCTGAGAAGATGTCGATCATGAGTCTGGGGCAATTTATCTTGCACCTCCAGGAGAACAAACAAGATGCGCAGCGCCATGCGATTGCCTTTTGGAAAAAAGTGGTTTACCCCTTCATCATCTTTGTGATGCTCGCACTCGCCCTACCCTTTGCGTTTATGAAAGTGCGCGCTGGAAGCGTTGGCATCAAGGTCTTTGGTGGCATCATGCTGGGTATGAGTTTTCAACTATTTAATACCTTATTCTCGAGCGTTGGCTTGCTTGGCGCACTCCCCGCCCTGTTTACGGCAATCTTCCCACCATTGCTTTATTTGATCTTAGCAATTGCAGCTCTCAAGTGGGTATCCCGTGCCTAGGGATATGTTCGAATGAATCTTCATCAACTGCGCTTTGTTCGCGAAGTAGTCCGCCAGAACTTTAATCTGACCGCAGCTGCAAAAGCACTCTTTACTTCCCAGCCGGGCGTCTCCAAAGCAATTATTGAACTCGAAGATGAGTTAGGCGTTGAAATCTTTCGACGCCATGGCAAACGCATTCGCTCATTAACCGAGCCCGGCAAGCGTATCTTGGTCTCGATTGAGCGCTTATTAGAGGAAGCGGAGACCTTAAAACGTGTTGGTAGTGATTACGCCAATCAAGACCAAGGTAGCTTTGTGATTGCCACGACTCATACCCAAGCCCGCTATGCCTTACCCAAAGTCTTGAGTGAATTTACCAAGCGTTTTCCAAAAGTACGCGTTAGTCTATTGCAGGGCAATCCTAGTCAAATTGCCCAGATGCTACTCGAGGATCGTGCTGATCTAGCCATTGCGACCGAGGGGCTTGCCAATACACCAGGGGTCTTAGCCCTACCCAGTCATCAATGGCAGCATGCAGTAGTTGTGCCATCCGGCCACCCCTTACTGAATCATGAGTCCATCACTCTAGAGCTCTTAACTAAATATCCACTCATCACCTATGCAAAAGCATTCTCTGGGCGCAGCAAAATCGATGCGGCATTTGCTCAACGCAATCTCACCCCAGATATTATTTTGGAAGCAATTGATGCAGATGTGATCAAAACGTATGTCGAGAATGGCATGGGGGTTGGGATTGTGGCAGGCGTTGCCTTAGATCCCGAGCGCGATCGACAACTGAAATCCATCTCCGTGGGACATATCTTTGGTACCAATGTCACACACATCGGCATTAAACAAGGCGCTTATCTGCGCTCGTTTATTTTCACCTTTATTGAATTGTTCTCACCCACGCTGACACGCAAAATTGTGGAACAGGCAATGTCGAGCGAATCAAGCGATTATCAAATTTGATGGTGCCTCGGGTCGGACTCGAACCGACACGCCTTGCGGCACCGGATTTTGAGTCCGGCACGTCTACCAATTCCATCACCGAGGCTAGTGCGTTAATGTTTTGTATTAACAGCAATAATCGAAACGATGATTTTAACCAATCTCATCGCCTCACACCCAAAACGCCCAAATCGACTGCTTAGGGAATCAAGATCGTAGTACCGGTGGTCTTGCGTCCCTCTAGATCGCGGTGCGCCTGCACGGCGTCTGCCAGAGCATATTGTTGCTTAATCTCAATCTTAATTTGCCCCTGAGTCACTCGTTCAAACAGATCCCTTGCCATTGGCTCTAACAGGGAACGATTGTGGACATAGGTCATTAGAGTGGGTCGGGTTAACTTTAAGGACCCTTTACTCGACAAGACGGCTAGATCGATCGGTGGGACCGATCCAGAGGCATTGCCAAAGCTGACCGCCATGCCCCGTGGGGCGATACAGTCGAGGGTCTTCATGAAGGTATCTTTACCGACCGCGTCATAGGCAACTGCCACGCCTTTACCATTTGTAATTTCTTTCACGCGTGTTACAAAATCTTCGCTGCGGTATTGAATCACATGATC
>JBDLUB010000067.1:0-5786 GCA_039805525.1 Pseudomonadota bacterium
TATGGATTCTGGTAACGACCATAATTGGCCAAAGTAATGAGCATAGCAGGACCCAAAAGGTGCGGCTCTCAAATGGGCTGTCATCCGAGCCCTTTGCCTTGTGAGGACCCTCGCTAAACAAGTGACGTTGTGCATAGGTCAGAAAGCCAAAGAATGCGCCAAAGAGGATGAAAAGACTAATAAAAGTTGTGTCGCTCATCGCTAATACCCCACAAAGGTTATGTAAAGCGAATATTACACCTAAAGATGTAAAAGAAAATGGTTATTTAAATAACTAGTCGTTCTTCTTGGTGGGCATTCACAGCCCGCAAGCCGTTAGCCCAAGACTTGGTTGGCAATCCCGTCGTTTTCTCAATTATTTTGGCGCGCTGCACAATACGCTGCCAATCGGCAGTGATCATAGGCCCTTTGAAAGCGATCGCAACCGCATTGCAATCATGCGATTCGGGGAATATCAGCACCCTGCCCTTAAAGGCTTTACACATATTATTGAGATTAATGTCAAAGCTTTTATGTTGTGAGAACAGATTAACGGTCATCACTCCCACCGCCTTTAGGGTTCGGTGACAGGCTTGATAAAACTCGAGCGAGCTTAAGACAGGACCTTTGGCGTCCGCATCATACAAATCCACTTGCAAGACGTCGAACTGCTGCTGATGCCGTTTGTTGTTCACAAACGCCAGGGCGTCCTCCTGGAGAACTCGTAGCTTGGCATGATCATTAGGCAGCTCAAACATGGTTCTTGCCGCAAGGATGACCGCAGGGTTTAGCTCGACAACCGTATTCACAACATCAGGACAATGCTCTAGGGTGAACTTAGCGAGTGACCCAGTGCCCAAGCCTAATTGTGCGATCTGCATCTTGGGCTTACTCTGCAAAAAGAGTAGCCACGCCATCATTTGCTGTGAGTACTCAAGATAGATTTCGTTTGGATCCCGAATGCGCATCGCGCCTTGGATCCATGGAGTACCAAGATGGAGATAACGAATCCCGCCCGACTCCGAAAATGTAACTGGGGGAAATGTAGTTTTGTTACTTGCCACCTAGTTCACCCAAACACGGGCATTGCGGAACATGCGTAACCAGGGGCTTACCCCATCTGCGTGCTGATTCCACTCCTTTGGATACCAACTCATTTGCACATTTCTGAACACGCGCTCGGGGTGGGGCATCATCACTGTAAAGCGACCGTCAGCAGTTGTTACGCTGGTGAGCCCTTGGGGTGAGCCATTCGGATTAAAGGGATAGCGTTCAGTTGGATTACCGTAGTGATCAATAAAACGCATGGCTGCTAAGTGATTGGATTCAATCTGTTGATAATTGCCTTGGTGTTTAAAGTTGGCATACCCTTCACCATGCGCTACTGCGATGGGTAAATGACTTCCTGCCATCCCTTGAAAGAATAGCGATGGTGAATCCAATACTTCCACCATCACCAAACGCGCTTCGTATTGCTCTGATTGATTACGAGTGAACTTCGGCCAGGCATTTGCACCCGGAATGAGTTTCGACAAATTACTCATCATCTGACAGCCATTGCAAACACCCAATGCAAAGCTATCGGTGCGATTGAAGAATTGAGTGAACTGATCACTGAGCATGGGGTTAAACAAAATGGTCTTGGCCCACCCCTCGCCGGCACCTAATACATCGCCATAACTAAATCCACCGCAGGCTACTAAGCCTTGAAAATCCTTCAGATGGGCTCTGCCAGCCAGTAAATCGCTCATATGCACATCATGCGTGGCAAAGCCGGCACAATCCATCGCATACGCCATCTCCAGATGCGAGTTCACACCTTGCTCGCGCAAGATGGCGATCTTTGGACGAGTGGCATGTTGAAGGTATGGCGCACTAACATTTTGGCTTGGGTCAAAGGTGAGTTTAGGGTTCATACCCGGGTCCTTGGCATCATCCAAGGCATTGAACTCACTATCGACGCATTCGGGGTTGTCACGCAGGCGTGCAATTTGATAGCTGGTGTTTTGCCATAGTTTTTGCAAGGCCACACGACTTTCTGTAAAGATGCATTTTGCATCCCGCCAGATCTCTAGGGTGTCGTTTTGATTGGCTTTGCCAATCACATGGCTATAGGCGCTGATACCCTGCTCTCGCAAGATAGCAAAGACCTGATCACGCTGGGACCGTTCAATCTGAATGACTACCCCAAGCTCTTCATTAAAGAGTGCCCGTATGGTTTGCTCATGGCGACGACCACTGACTTGGCTGGCCCAGTTCTTTGCATCGCCGTAATCCTGTTCGGTGCGTGCATCAATGCAGAGGAGATCAACATTGATGGAAATACCGCAGTGACTAGCAAAGGCCATCTCGGCAATACAGGCGAGGAGTCCTCCGTCCGAACGGTCGTGATAGGACAAGACCATTTGGTTGGACCGCAGTTGTGTAATCGCGTTGGCAAATCCTTTGAGGACCTCAGGTCTGTCAACGGAGGGTGCCTCAGAATCGGTTTGATCAAACACTTGGGTAAGAATGCTACCTGCCATGCGATTTTGATTGCACCCTAGATCAATCAGAATGAGTTCGGTATCCGTGATCTCATTATTTAACTGCGGTATCAATGTCTTTCGAACATCATGGACAGGAGCAAACGCCGAGATAATGAGCGAGACGGGTGCAATTACTTGTTTGGTTTGATTCTGATCTTGCCAGGTCGTAGCCATCGATAAAGAATCTTTCCCCACCGGGATCGAGACTCCCAAGGCTGGGCAGAGTTCCATGCCGACCGCCTCTACTGAGGCGAAGAGTTTGGCATCCTCGCCCGCTTGACCGCATGCGGCCATCCAGTTCGCAGAGAGTTTGATGTCTTCAATCCGCTGGACATCCGCCGCCAAGAGATTAGTAATGGCTTCACCCACTGCCATCTTGGCTGCAGCTGGCGCATTAAAAAGAGCCACAGGTGTGCGCTCACCCATACTCATCGCTTCTCCACGATAGCCGTGATAGTCCATGGTGGTCACTGCGCAATCAGCCACCGGCACTTGCCATGGGCCCACAAAGGGATCGCGTGAGTTCAAGCCACCTACGGTGCGATCCCCGATCGTGATTAAGAATGATTTACTAGCCACAGTTGGTTGTTGCAACACTGTCTCAATTGCTGCTTTGAGATCGATCTCATTGCAATTGATGGGAGCAAACTGCTCATGCGTACTTTCTACATCACGGTGCATTTTGGGAGGCTTGCCTAAGAGCACCTCCATGGGCATATCAATTGGATACTGTTGGTCTGGGTTAGCGCTTTGCTGCTGATCGTGCAATTGCAGTTGACGCTCTTGCGTGGTGTGCCCAACAACTGCGTAAGGGCAACGCTCACGCTCGCAAAGAGCGGCAAAGCGCTCAAGGTCTTTAGCGTGGATCGCGATGACATAGCGCTCTTGCGACTCATTGCACCAGATCTCGGCAGGACTCATGCCACTCTCTTCCAGCGGAATCTTGCGCAGCTCAAATTGTGCACCTAACTTAGCGCTATCGGCGAGCTCAGGAAATGCATTCGATAAGCCACCTGCCCCTACATCATGGATTGAAACAATGGGGTTGTTCTCTCCTAACGCTCGGCACTGATTAATCACCTCTTGCGCACGACGCTCAATCTCGGGGTTACCACGCTGTACGGAGTCAAAGTCAAGGTCGGCGGTATTGGTGCCGGTTGCCATGGAGCTTGCTGTCCCACCGCCCATGCCAATCCGCATACCAGGGCCGCCCAACTGAATCAGTAGATCGCCATCCAGAATGGTTTTCTTATGCGTGTGGATATCTTCAATTGCACCAATCCCACCAGCGATCATGATGGGCTTGTGGTAACCTCGGCGCTTACCTGCAATCGTTTGCTCAAAGACCCTAAAGTACCCTCCCAAATTAGGGCGCCCGAACTCGTTATTGAAGGCAGCGCCACCCAATGGGCCATCGATCATGATTTGTAAGGGGGTCGCAATCCGCTCTGGTTTGCCATAGGGCTTTTGCTCCCAGGGCAAGTTCGTTCCAGGAATATGTAAGTTCGATACCGAAAACCCAGTAAGACCTGCCTTGGGTTTGCCACCAATACCAGTTGCACCCTCATCACGGATCTCCCCACCCGATCCAGTCGCCGCTCCCTGAAACGGAGCAATCGCAGTGGGATGGTTGTGGGTCTCAACCTTCATTAAGGTGTGCACTAGGGCTCGCTTGGTGTGGTATTGCCCTGCAGGACCGGAGGAGCTCCATAGATCCGCTTCGCACCCTTCCATAATGGCTGAGTTATCCGAGTAAGCCACTACTGTGCCTTTGGGCTGCAAACGATGTGTATTCCGAATCATGGCAAAGAGTGAGTGTTCCTGCTCTTTTCCATCGATTGTCCAACTCGCATTAAAGATTTTGTGGCGACAGTGTTCGCTGTTCGCTTGCGCAAACATGATCAACTCCACATCGCTGGGGTTGCGACCTAGGCGTTTGAAGTTCTCCTCCAGATAAGCGATCTCATCGGTAGAGAGTGCTAAGCCGAGCGATTGGTTTGCATCATCCAGAGCCTTTTGACCCAAACCAATTACATCAATACGGGTGAATGGGCGATCAGGTAAGGTTTGATAGAGGGCGTTCGCCTCATCTGACGAGGCAATGATAACCTCGGTCATGCGATCAAACAGGCTAGCTTGAAGAATCCGTTCTTGTTCTGGGCTTAAGTTGCGTTTTGTACTCCATTGATAACGGATACCGCGCTCGATTCGTAGGACTTTTAATCCGCACTGATGGGCGATATCCGTCGCCTTACTTGCCCATGGAGAAACTGTGCCAAAGCGTGGAATCACGATCGCACGATCAGGCACTGCTTTTGCTTCAAATGGTTCACCATACTGCAGGAGTGCGTTGAGGGTCGCGAGCTGATCGCTGGTTAGTTCATTGGCGGACCATACAAAATGGAGATACTGAGCCTGAATTGACTGTAGCTCAATCCCCTCGCCCTGGAGGTGACTCAGAAGCCGTTGTTGACGGAAGACAGAGAGGGCATCAGCCCCGGGCAGACAACGGAAAAAGGACATTTCTCGATTATAAGAGCCCCGCAATCCCGATCCTAGTTTTAGACCAAACGACCGCCTTGGAGCATTAACTGACGGCTACAGCGCTTTGCGAGTTGGGGGTCATGGGTTACTAAGATTAAGGTGGAGCCGTTCTCGCGATTGAGCTCAAAAAGGAGTTCAATGACTTTGGTACCGCTAGCCTCATCCAAACTACCAGTGGGCTCATCGGCAAACAAAATGGATGGTTCACTCACAAATGCACGGGCCAAGGCCACGCGTTGTTGCTCACCACCCGACAAGGTTTTTGGGTAATGCATTAAGCGTTGCGATAAACCGACGCGTGTGAGGCAATCAGCTGCAAGATCACGCGCTTCTGAGAGAGGTGTTCCACGAATCTCCAAAGGCAGCATTACGTTCTCTAGGGCATTGAGATGCGGCACTAGCTGAAAGGACTGAAACACAAAGCCCACATACTGACCCCTGAGCTTTGCCCGACCGTCTTCATCCAATCGACCAAGATCCTGTTGCATAAGCTCAATCGAACCGCTCGTGGGTAGATCTAAGCCGGCCATCAGACCCAACAGTGTGCTCTTACCAGATCCCGATGCTCCCACGATGGCAACCGACTCTCCTGATCGAATCGTGAAGTTAATGTCTTGCAAAATGGCAAGCGGTCCGTCACTGGTCTGAACCGTTTTACCCACACCCTTGGCCTGCAAGACTGGGGCAGATTCATGCACAATAGTCAATGTGAATCCTTTGTTTAAACAATTTGTT
>JBDLUB010000068.1:0-5777 GCA_039805525.1 Pseudomonadota bacterium
GGGGTTTTCCCAGAATTGCGCAGGCGGCGGCTCGCACCAGTGCCCTGTACGCTTCGTTCAAATGCAACAACTTTCATGATGACTCCAAATTAAGGGTTAATTTCCGTCCGCGACCAAACGGAAAGCCTTAAATTATAGCTTGAAAGAGTAAAAATTCGGTAGAAATCAGTTGCTTAGGAAGCTATTCGGCAAAAAGTGACATGACCGAGTCGCCTTTGGTAATCCGTGAAATCGTCTCTGCTAGCAGCGGAGCAACACTTAACTGCCTGATTTTATTGACTGATTTTGTATCTTGCTTCAATGGAATCGTGTCAGTAACCACTAACTCATCAATTTCAGATCCTGCAATGCGGGCAGCTGCGCCTCCAGATAGCACTGGGTGGGTGCAATAGGCGGTCACGCTTTTGGCACCCCGTTCTTTAAGAACCTCGGCCGCCTTACACAAAGTGCCGCCCGTATCAATAATGTCGTCCATGATGACACAGTGGCGGTTTTCAACCTCACCAATTAAATGCATCACCTCTGAGACATTAGGCTTTGGTCTGCGTTTATCAATAATGGCTAGATCGCAGCTTAATTGCTTGGCAAATGCCCGAGCGCGAACCACACCGCCAATATCGGGTGATACCACGGTCAGATCAGGCTGGTTTTTTGCTCTTAGATCCCCTAAAAGTACGGGGGAGGCATAGATATTGTCGACCGGGATGTCAAAAAATCCTTGGATCTGATCTGCATGCAAGTCCATTGTGAGAACACGCTCTACGCCGGCAACCGATTGCAGCATATTGGCCACAATTCTGGCTGAAATCGCAACCCGCGCAGAGCGGGGGCGGCGGTCTTGACGGGCATAACCAAAGTAGGGGATAACCGCAGTAATCCGGTTAGCCGACGCCCTTTTGAGGGCATCAATCATGATCATCAATTCCATCAGGTTATCGTTGGTTGGATCACAGGTCGACTGGATTACGACAACATTCTTGCCGCGCACGTTTTCCTGGATTTCAACCTGGATTTCGCCATCAGAAAAGCGGCCAACGAAGGCTTTTCCTAGCTGCAACTGCATTTGGCTGGCAACGGCCTGTGCAAGTGCGGGATTGGCGTTGCCAGTAAAAATAGTGAGCGCGTCAGAGTTCATGGTCTTGGCTAATCTTGGTTATTCATCATAACAATGGCAGGGGAGGAAGGACTCGAACCCTCGCATGCCGGAATCAAAATCCGGTGCCTTGACCAACTTGGCGACTCCCCTACTGCGTCATACTGATAAAACCGAATTGTAAGCGGGATTTTGTTTTAGACCCCGAACAAGCCGACCTACCCACCCTGAGGGAAGATTGAGCATGCGCTGTTCCAGATCGTGTCGTTTGATCGATCCTGGTAGCACCGCAAACACACTACTACCCGATCCAGACATTTTACGAGTAGCATCTGGGAGCGTTTGCGCCAACCAATTTAATGCTCGATTTACTTCAGGGCAGAGCTCACAAGCAACTGGTTGGAGGTCGTTTATAAACTGCCCAACTTCACCAGTGTTTGTAAGAAAGTCTGCCATTGTAATCGGAGCATGGTTTCGGGTCAATTGATCGGATTGAAACACAGTCTGAGTAGCAACTGACTCTCCTGGAAAAATGATCAAGAACTCTTGATCGGGGAGATCAATGGATTCAAGTCGCTCGCCGATGCCTTGCACAAATGCGTTTTGACCAAATAAAAAAAATGGCACATCGGCACCTAGCTTTAATCCTAGCTCACTCAGTTCAGCTGGGGGGAGATGAAGACCCCAGAGATGGTTCAAACCAATTAATACTGTAGCTGCGTCTGATGATCCGCCACCTAAGCCTGCTCCTATGGGGATATTCTTCTCAAGATGAATTTCAACTCCGTGTGGGTAGTGCGTGTGGTTTTTCAATAACTGAGCGGCACGCACGACCAGATCATTCTCTGGGGCAATCTCAGGATTACCGCCGTGCCGAATAATTGTGCTTTGTTCGAGCCGAGTTAAAGAAATGCGGTCACACCAATCGACCAATTGAAATACGGACTGAAGCTCGTGATATCCATTTGGACGTCGACCGGTCACATGAAGAAATAAATTGATTTTGGCTGGAGCAAGGAGCTCGAGACGATTACTCATTCACTTGATCAAAAATTAAGCGTACATCAATCGAACCCGTGTTCGTGTTTCTGGTCATCGTAAGACGCTCAATCTTCTTACTCTCATTCCATACATAGGCTAAATCCCACCCGTCTTGCGAAATCCGTTTGACTTGACCTTGATTATCGCGTTCGAGCTTAGCAGGGCTACCAGCACGTAATTGCCCATTTAGCCAATTGGATAAACCACGCGCAGGCAATGGTAGGCCCAAGGTATTCTGAATTAAAGTGTCGGCGTCAATCGCACTCACTTTCTTACCATCGCGTTCTAGAATAGCTTCGCCCGGGTTAATAGTGATCTTGGCAATCGCTCCTCCCATAGGCCCCCGAATTTCTAAGGTGTCACTTAAACCATTTTTGGTGAGGGTAAAGCTACCCGAGCCACCTTGATTATTGTTGGTGGGTCGATCACTTGCTTTAACGGCAAAACGACCATCCCACTGACTAGCAACCACATCCATCGAGATTGCCCAAGATGGTTTTAGACGCCTTAAGGTCTCGCGCAGGGTGGCATTATTTGCATCGATCAATTCACCCTGTCGCCAAGCATTCTCTGCCTCAATGGGTCGATTAAGTGTCCAGAGGACTTCGCCTAAATGGGCAGCAATATCAGCCTCAGGCTTGATACGAAACGCATCTTGCAGCTGCTTTAAGGCAAGCCCTTGGTTACCTAAACGAAAGTTAACCCAACCCAAACTATCCAAAATAAACGGATCTTTGGGATCAAGGTTGTGCGCTTTAAGAATCAGTTCATACGCCTCCTTCAGTTTGACATTCCGGTCGGCCAAGGAATAACCGAGTGCATTGAGTGCCTGAATATCATTTGGATTGCGTTCAATTAGAGCGCTTAAGGTTTTCTCCATCACCTCAAACTGACCGGACTTCTCCGCAGCTAAAGCATAGGTATACAAAATTTGAGGATTGGAAGGAGGTGGAACGAGAGACGTAACAATTTTGAAATAGGCGTTTAAAGCTGCTCCCTCATCTTGAGCCCGACCCAATAGGCTTTGCCACTGTAGCAAAATCTGTTCGCGATCTCTGAGATTTTGTTCTTTAAGAAGGGCAATGGCTGGTGTAACGGCATCAGACCAGCGTTGATTGAGCATGAGTAGGGTGACTAATACTTCCTTGGGCTTACTCTGACCAGGTAGTGATAGCTCATCCCAGGTTTGTGCGGCGATTAAGGCAAGATCTGCTGCGTTTGCAGCAATCGCAATTTCCATTGCACGTTGAGCTAAAGCGGGATCCCCGGTCTGTCGTGCGAGGCTCAAATAGGTTTGATAAGCCAACCCAGCTTCACCCCGTTGTAGGGCAATTTCAGAAGCAAGTATTTCAAAGACTTGCTCGCTGGTGGCCCCTTTAGTCTGAGCTGAGGCAGGCAGTAGGAGGCCCAAAGAGCAGCAGCAAACAGCCCAAAGCAATGCATGCTTCAGACCAGTATTTGCCAAAAGGGTAGTCAATTGGTAGCCCATCAGCACATTCTAATCCCCGAATCTACAATGTACCGATGCCAGAACTACCAGAGGTTGAAGTCACGCGTTTGGGGATTAAGCCCCACCTAGAAGGGCGTCAGATCACGCATGTCAATGTGATTGATGGGCGACTGCGTTGGCCTGTTCCTAGGGGCTTGCCAAAAATTCTGAAGGGCCAACGTCTGGATGCAGTCGAGCGTCGGGGAAAGTATTTATTGCTCAAAATGACCGATGGCTACTTGATCATTCATTTAGGTATGACTGGGGTATTGCGCGTTCTGCCCCAGAAAGACCCCCTAAAGCCGCACGATCGGGTCTTAATTCACTTTGATCATCTTAGTTTGCGGCTTCACGACCCCCGAAAGTTTGGCGCGGTCTTGTGGCATCCATTCACCAAGGGCGATGTGTTGGAACATCCCTTAATTCAAAAATTGGGGCCAGAGCCCCTTGCCGACGAATTTGCTGGGCAGTTGGGCGCGACACGTTTGTACCAGTTTTCCCGAAAGCGAACGATTTCGGTAAAGGCATTTTTATTGGCCGGGCAAGCAGTTGTTGGTGTTGGTAACATTTATTGTTCCGAATCCTTGTTTGAGGCCGGTATTCATCCAAGCTTACCCGCTGGTAAATTAACCAAAGCGCAGTGTGAGCGATTGGCCCAGGCGGTACGAACCATTTTAAAAAGAGCCATTGCAGCCGGCGGGAGCAGTTTGCGCGATTTTGTGGATGCGCATGGTGATCCTGGTTACTTCATGATGCAAACCAAAGTCTATGATCGTGCAAGTGAGCCCTGTCGGGTATGCAAAACACCAATTCGGCAAATAACTCAGGGTCAGCGCTCGACCTATTATTGCCCTCGCTGTCAGAAACGATAGATATGGGATTTCGTTTTTCCCAGGCTTTAATTCGTTGGTCAAAGCACTATGGTCGTCAAGGCTTGCCCTGGCAGGGTCATCAAGATCCATACGCAATTTGGGTATCGGAGATCATGTTGCAGCAGACCCAGGTTAGTACTGTGATGCAGCGTTATCCACAATTTATGCGTCAATTCCCAACAGTCAAAGCGTTAGCAAGCGCAGATTTTGATGCGGTTATGGCGCTGTGGAGCGGATTGGGGTATTACTCGCGCGCGCGAAATCTGCATCGCTGCGCTAAAGAGATCATGACAAAGTATGCGGGCCAGTTTCCCAGAACGGCAAAAGAACTTGAACAACTGCCCGGCATTGGCCGATCGACAGCGGGCGCAATTGCTGCCTTTGCATTCGAGGAGCGCTCGCCAATCTTAGACGCCAATGTGAAGCGGGTGATTAGCCGATTTTTTGGCATTACTGGTGATCAACAAAGCCATGAGATAGTGCAATTACTTTGGGAATATGCAACGGCGCTTCTTCCCAAGTCGAAGTCTCAAATGCCGGTTTACACACAGGCACTGATGGATTTTGGTGCTACATGGTGCACCCCAAAGACTTCTAAATGCCAAAGTCAGGATCAGTCGTGCCCAATGATGAGTGAGTGCAAAGCCTTTAAGCTTGGTCAGGTCGATCGCATTCCAGTGAAAAAGAAGAAAAAAGAATCACCGACGTTCACAACGAATATTTTTTTGATCCGTTATCAAGATGAGATATTGCTTGAGAGGCGAGCTCCAAAAGCGATTTGGGGCGGGCTCTATTCGTTAATCGAAACTCCATGGGAGCCGATCGATCAGAAATTAAACCGTTCGAAAACAATTGATATAACCGACTTGCTGAATCAGACGGTTCTTTCAAAACTATTATCGAAAAGCGACATCGGTTCGATAGTCTCAATTGAAGAGGGCCATATAATCGAGCATGTATTTAGTCATCGACGGCTACGAATGCAACCATGGATCATTTATCTCAAACGGAAATGGTCACACTCAAGCGCTACGCTCGATTGGATTTGCACAAAACGATTAAAGGAGTACGGCCTACCTCAGCCAATCCGGGTCTTTTTGGAATCGAGTTCTCGATGACGTTCTAAGACATATACATCTTTGAGCGCCGCCTGAGAGAATAATTGATTCAATTGATGTACTAGGTAAACCGATCGATGTTGCCCGCCTGTGCAACCAACCGCTACCGTGAGATAGCTGCGACCATCTTTCAAATAGTGCGGTAACCATTTTTGAATATGCAA
>JBDLUB010000069.1:0-5758 GCA_039805525.1 Pseudomonadota bacterium
CGCCCCCATGCCACGATTGAGTTTGTAGGTGGCTATGATCCGAATGCTGATAAAGCAGCCCTGGCGAGAGCTCGAGCTGACCGCGCCATTTTGAACGCAGCCGGATTTAAATTGAGTCCTCAGGAACCCCTCCCAACCCCCAGCCTTTCCGATCCTCGGGTTCAATCTGGAGTCAAATCTGCGTATGGGCAACAAGTCGGCCGCATTAAATTGGCACAGCGTTTAATTACATTGCCTGACAATGAAGCCCGCTATCAGCAACTCCGCAATGAGCTAATTCAAAGTTATGCGGTGAGTGATGCTGAGCTATCGCAGTTAGCAAGTGCACGAGCCAATCGGGCAAAAGAGTTGATGGTTGCGCAGCAGCCCAATTTAGCCGAACGAATTACTATAGGAGCATCCAAGGCGGTCAGTGCTGATCAAGAGGGTATTCCTCTGGGCATTTCCTTGGGCAGTAAAAAATAATACCAACAAAGTACATTTATTTTTGAGTTAATTAGCCCCACCTCATTTATTGCCGCTTGCACGATTGTGTTGGTGGCGTACTTCATTTTTGGAGTGACCGGTTTTGGGTCATCGATTATTTCGGTACCGGTACTCGTTTTGTTCTTTCCCCTGAAGGTCGTCGTGCCGATTATGGTGATACTCGATCTGTGTGCAGCATTCTATTTGGGAACAAAGTCGTTCGATGCGGCTGACAAGAAAGAGCTTAGCTGGCTACTGCCTTTCAGTTTCGTTGGTATGGTGATTGGTATCACCTTGCTGTTGAAGGCTCCACCCGAGCCTCTGCTGATTACTTTAGGCGCTTTTGCAGCATTCAATGGCTTACGAGTTTTGACCAAGAAAAAATCCGCACCCACACACATCATCTCGCAGTATTGGTCGATGCCTTTTGGGATAGCCGGTGGGATTTTTACAGCATTGTTTGCCACGGGCGGACCCATCTATGCATCGTATTTGGCGATGCGTTTTAACCAGCCCAATACATTACGCGCAACTATGGCCTTTGCCATTCTGATCTTTGTGTTCTTGCGCCTGCTCTTTATGTTGGTAACAGGTCTGATATTGAACTGGGAGGTTTTGGGCCTCGCATTATTTTTGGTGCCCTGCATGGTGATTGGTCTTTGGATTGGCTCAAAAACCCATCGGCGCTTGAGTATTCATCATATGCAATTAGCCTATGGCAGCATTTTGGTATTTGCGGGATTAGTCCTGTTAATGAAGCAACTGTTTTAGGTGATAGACTCGACGCATGACAATGAAAATAATGATTGCTGGATTAGTGATTGCCAGTACATTGAGCTTATCAGCTTGTGGCACGGTACAGTCAGCCGCGCAAGCCGATTGCACGGCAGTGGGCTTGCGGGTTGGAACCCCCGACTTTGAAGCCTGCTTTAAAGCCCGTGTCCGAGAAAGGGAAATGGACTACAGCAATACCTTTTTGCCGAGTTCCAATTAATCTAATCCGGTAGTAGCTGGACTCTCTGCCGTACTTCAGGGTTAACCCTGATTCCGGAGATCTTGAGCCATATCAATTACTTAGATGGGTAGATCAATTACATTGATTTCAATCATTAAAAGGTCACGTAACACGATCTTTTAAATAACTATTTAGAGAGACTAAAACAGCATGAATCACCCAAAGCCCTCTAGCGAAATCAAGGCGGTTGCCATTGCCAGCGCGGATGACCTTCGTGAGCGAATTCGGCAAAAAAGTAAATTAAAAGGGCGGCAAGCGGATGATGCATCATTGGCCGAAGTAAAAAAACTCATCGGTGATGGCCCATATCGACGTGACCTGCTGATTGAGAACTTGCATCTGATGAATGATGCATACCGCGCTTTACATGATCGTCATCTAGCCGCCCTTGCCAAGTTAATGAACTTGCCGATGGCTGAGGTTTATGAAGTTGCCACTTTCTATCATCACTTCGAAGTCGTGCGCGGTAATGATCCAGTTGCTGATATTACGGTGCGGGTATGCGATGGATTGTCATGCGAGTTGGCGGGGGCTAAGCAGTTATTGGAGCGCTTGCCAGCGATTCTCGGTAATGCGAAGACCAAAGTGATTGCAGCTCCTTGTGTAGGTCGCTGTGAGCAGGCTCCAGTGGCGGTAGTGCATCAATACCCTGTATTGTTTGCCGATGCCGAAAAGGTTTCGAAAGCAGTTAAAAATCGTCAACTGACTCATCCTAAGGCAAAGGATGATGCTCAATTTGAGCCCGCAGACTTTGCGCAGCAAGCCGTAAGCCCTGAGCAAAAAGCTAATGAGGTATCACCCGCATATGTGGGTTATGAGGCCTATTGCGCAAAAGGTGGCTACGCTTTAGTCAAAGAGTTTGATGGCGGTAAGCGCGAGGTCGAGTCCATCATTAAGGCGATGGAAGATTCTGGTTTGCGTGGTCTTGGTGGTGCTGGATTTCCGGCCGGACGCAAATGGCGGATTGTGAAAGATCAGGCGGCACCTAAGCTCATGGCGGTCAATATTGACGAGGGCGAACCCGGAACATTTAAAGACCGTACCTATTTGGAGCGCGACCCTCATCGCTTCCTTGAGGGAATGTTGATTGCTGCGCGCGTGGTTGGAATTGATGCTTGTTACATCTATTTGCGTGACGAGTATCACGGCTGCCGCGAGTTGCTTGATGCTGAGATTAAAAAACTTCAAGCGCATGCATCGTTCAAGTTACCGCTGATTGAGTTGCGCCGGGGAGCGGGTGCCTACATCTGTGGTGAAGAGTCTGCCATGATTGAGAGTATTGAGGGTAAGCGGGGCGAGCCCAGAATGCGTCCTCCTTATATTGCACAAGTTGGCTTATTTGGTCGACCCACGCTTGAGCATAATTTTGAAACCTTATATTGGGTGCGCGACATCATCGCGCGTGGACCGCAATGGTTCAGCTCCTTTGGTCGCCATGATCGCAAAGGCTTGCGCAGCTTTAGCGTGAGTGGTCGAGTGAAATATCCTGGTGTCAAACTTGCACCAGCTGGTATCACTATTCAAGAGCTCATTGATGAGTATTGCGGTGGTATGCAAGAAGGCCACACCTTCTATGGCTATCTACCTGGCGGTGCCTCAGGTGGTATTTTGCCAGCGACCATGAATACCATTCCATTGGATTTTGATACTTTGCAGCCTTACGGGTGTTTTATCGGTTCTGCAGCTGTGATGGTCTTTAGTCATCAAGATAAGGCACGCGATGCAGCCCTAAACGTGATGCGCTTTTTTGAGCACGAGAGTTGTGGTCAATGCACTCCGTGTCGGGTTGGAACCAGTAAAGCCGCGCAATTGATGCAGGCACGTGTATGGGATCAGGCTACTTTGGAGGATTTGTCCACGGTCATGGTAGATGCCTCTATTTGCGGTCTTGGGCAAGCAGCACCAAACCCCATACGTTGCATCCATAAATATTTCCCCCACGAAATTGCATAACCGCTTAGATAGGGAGCTTAAGGCGTGAACGCACCAGTCAATCCGCAAGAACTAGCATTGCAAACCGTTGAGTTCAAACTCGATGGAAAGACGATCGTTGCCTATGATGGTGAGACCATCTTAAAAGCAGCCAAACGCCATGGGATTGATATTCCCCATCTGTGCTTTAAGGATGGCTATCGTCCTGACGGTAATTGCCGCGCATGCGTGGTTGAGATCAATGGCGAGCGCACCTTGGCACCTAGTTGTTGCAGAGCCGCCACTGCCGGCATGGAAGTCAAAGCCAATAGCGAGCGTGCCCTAAAGAGCCAAAAATTGGTGCTTGAGATGCTGCTCTCCGACATGCCCGATGAAGGCTATAAATGGGTCGGTGATAGCGATGCTGAGCGTGAGCGTCAGCAGCATGGGGAGCTCAGTGAGTGGGCCAGTCGTCTTGATGTAGCGGTTCGTCCTGAACTTAAGGCCTTGCGCCGTCACCAACCTGCAGCTGATTTATCGCATCCTGCGATGGCTGTTAATTTGGATGCGTGTATTCAGTGCAACCGTTGCGTACGGGCTTGTCGTGAAGAGCAGGTGAACGATGTGATTGGTTACGCGATGCGTGGCGCACATAGCGAAATCGTCTTTGATTTGAATGATCCGATGGGCACCAGTACCTGCGTTGCTTGTGGCGAATGTGTACAAGCCTGCCCAACAGGCGCTTTGATGCCAAAAACTCATATTGGTTCACAAGCAGTTGATCGCAAGGTGGATTCGGTATGTCCATTCTGTGGGGTGGGCTGTCAAATTACCTACAACGTGAAAGACGAAAAAATTGTGAGCGTGGATGGCCGTGATGGTCCAGCAAATCACAGCCGCTTATGCGTGAAGGGTCGATTCGGGTTTGATTATGTACATAACCCCCAACGCTTAACTAAGCCATTAATTCGCAAACCTGGTGTACCAAAGGATGAGCACTCGATTGAGTCTGCAGGTAAAAATCCCGAGGATTGGAGCGAAGTCTTCCGAGAAGCCAGTTGGGAAGAGGCGCTTGATCTAGCAGCCGGCAAGTTAAAAGCGATACGTGATCAATATGGCAAGAAATCCTTGGCAGGATTTGGTTCAGCCAAGGGCAGTAACGAAGAGGCTTACTTATTTCAGAAGTTGGTACGGACTGGCTTTGGTAGCAATAACGTCGACCATTGCACCCGCTTGTGCCATGCATCGAGCGTTGCCGCATTGCTCGAGGGTGTTGGTTCTGGAGCAGTGAGTAACCAGGTCAATGATATTGAGCACTCTGGCTTAATTTTAGTGATTGGCTCTAACCCAACCGCCAATCATCCCGTGGCTGCAACTTGGATGAAAAACGCCGCTAAGAATGGCACCAAGATTGTGTTGGCTGATCCACGCGTGACCGATATTGGTAAGCACGCTTGGCGGACCCTTCAGTTCAAGCCCGATACCGATGTGGCAATGCTCAATGCCATGATTTATACGGTGATTGAAGAGGGTTTGTGCGATCAACACTTTATTTCACAGCGCGCCTCTAATTTTGAAGCCCTCAAAGAGAACGTCAAGGGTTACAGCCCTGAAGCAATGGCACCTATTTGTGGTGTGCCTGCCGCGACACTCCGTGAGGTAGCGCGTGAGTTTGCTAAATCCAAAGCCTCGATGATCTTGTGGGGCATGGGTGTGAGTCAGCACGTGCATGGTACTGATAACGCCCGCTGCTTGATTGCTCTCGTGAGTATCACAGGTCAAATTGGTAAGCCTGGTTCTGGTTTGCACCCACTGCGTGGGCAGAACAACGTACAAGGTGCCAGTGACGCAGGATTGATCCCGATGATGTTCCCCAACTATCAGCGCGTTGATAATGCACAGGCGCATGAGTGGTTCGAGAAGTTTTGGAACACCTCCCTAGATAAAAAGCCTGGATATACCGTAGTTGAGATCATGCATAAGATCACGGCTCCGGATTCGGATCCAGACAAGGTTCGAGGGATGTACATCATGGGTGAGAACCCTGCGATGAGCGATCCCGATCTAAATCATGCCCGGCATGCCTTGGCATCACTCGATCACCTCGTCGTGCAAGACATCTTTATGACCGAAACCGCATGGTTAGCCGACGTCATTCTGCCAGCGAGTGCATGGCCCGAGAAAACCGGTACTGTGACCAATACTGACCGTATGGTGCAGTTGGGTAAGCGCGCTCTCAACCCACCCGGTGATGCAAAGCCTGATTTATGGATTATTCAGGAGCTTGCTAAACGCATTGGTTTGCAGTGGGGTTACCAAGGCGAGGAGTGCGGTGTTGCTGAGGTTTATGATGAGATGCGTCGTGCC
>JBDLUB010000070.1:0-5743 GCA_039805525.1 Pseudomonadota bacterium
ATTTTCTCCGGTAGCATCGGAATCACTCTGCGAGGGAAATACACCGAGGTGGCCCGTAGTAAGGCATCTTTATCAAGTGGATGACCGGGCTTCACATAATGGGCAACGTCAGCAATCGCCACTATTAAACGCCAGGCTTTGGTCTGACCATACTGCACTGGCTCGCAATAAACCGCGTCATCGAAGTCTCTGGCATCAGCACCATCGATCGTAATGAGTGGGATATCGCGTAGATCAACTCGGCCCTTGAGATCCTCCTGCGTTACTTCATTTGGTAATGCTTCAGCTTCTTTTAAAGCAGCAGGTGAGAATGTATGTGGCACACCATACTTACGAACCGCAATCTCGATCTCCATACCAGGGTCATCGATCTCACCCAAGACCTCAACGACTCGACCAACGGCCTGGCGATAACTATCGGGGTAATCAATAATCTCAACGCTCACCACCTGGCCCAGTTTGGCCATACCCTGCCCACGCGGTGGAATGAGGATGTCGTGACCAATACGCTTATCTTCGGGGGCCACAATCAGAACACCGTTCTCATTGAGTAGACGTCCTATGACCAAGCGATTGGCGTGGACTAATACTTCCACGATTTGACCCTCAGGACGCCCACGGCGATCCGTACCCAGCACCCGAATCGAGACCCGGTCACCATGCATGACCCGGGCCATCTCTCGCTCAGCTAAGAAGATGTCCTCACCGCCATCATCGGGCACCACAAAGCCAAAGCCATCGCGGTGACCCTGTACCGTGCCCATACGATCGCTATCGCGGGTGATGGGTTGATCCGATTTACGCATGCAAGGCTTTCGCTATTAAGGTCATTAGAGTGATTTGACCACAATGTGATGACTGCAACCTATAATGCAGGGATGCCCAAATGGCGAAATTGGTAGACGCACCAGCTTCAGGTGCTGGCGATCGAAAGGTTGTGGAGGTTCGAGTCCTCTTTTGGGCACCAAAACGCAAGAGGATTAAACACCAATCCTCATTTATTCTTCAAACGGATGCTGCAGGAGGATGGTTTCATCCCGCTCGGGTCCAGTCGAGACCATCGCAATCGGTTTGCCACAGATCTCTTGAACCCGCTTGAGATAGTCTTGAGCGGTCTTGGGTAATTTGTTCCAGTCTGTAATGCCCACCGTACTCTCGGTCCAGCCCTTGAAGTCCTCGTAGATAGGTTCACAACGCGCCACTGCTTCAGCGCCGCGTGGCAATACATCCAAGGTCTTGCCATCCAGTTTGTAGCCCACACAGAGACGAATGGTCTCAATACCATCAAGCACATCTAATTTGGTTATGCATAAGCCAGAGAGTCCATTAATTTGGATGGAACGTTTCAGTGCAGCCGCATCGAGCCAACCCGTGCGTCGTGGCCGTCCAGTCACGGACCCAAACTCTTTACCAACTTCAGCCAAGCGAATACCCACTGGATCTTGCTTATTGGGATTCTCATGATCATAGAGCTCACTGGGGAATGGCCCCGCACCCACTCTGGTGCAATAGGCCTTGGTAATGCCCAAGATGTAGTGCAATGATCCAGGTCCCACGCCAGAGCCCGCTGCCGCATTGCCGGCAACGCAATTACTCGAGGTCACAAAGGGATAGGTACCATGGTCAATATCAAGTAAGGTGCCTTGTGCACCTTCGAAGAGAAGGTTCTGACCGGCTTGCTCAGCCGCATAGAGTGCGCTTGAGACATCCACCACCATCGGTTTAATGCGCTCCGCGTATGACATTGCTTCATCAAGCACCCGATTGAAGTCCAAGGCGTCGACCTTGTAATACTGGGTCAAAGCGAAGTTATGATAGTCCAGGTTCTCGCGTAACTTAGAGGCAAATTGCTCGGGATAAAAGAAGTCTTGTACTCGTAGTGCACGGCGGGCTACTTTGTCCTCATATGCAGGACCAATCCCGCGACCGGTTGTACCAATTTTGTCGCTGCCACGTTTTTTCTCACGGGCATGATCAATCGCAACGTGGTACGGCAGAATCAGTGTGGCCGCCTCAGAGATCTTAAGACGTCCTTGCACGTTAAGACCAGCCCCCTCCAGCTCACCAATCTCTTTAAAGAGCGCTTCGGGTGAGAGCACCACGCCATTGCCGATGTAGCAAACGACTTGAGGGTGCATGATGCCCGAGGGGATCAGGCGTAAGATAGTTTTCTTACCGCCAATGATGAGTGTATGTCCGGCGTTATGTCCACCCTGAAAGCGGACGACGGCTTGTGCGTGATCGGTGAGCCAATCGACCACCTTACCCTTCCCTTCGTCGCCCCACTGCGTACCAATCACGACAACATTACGACCCCGAGACTTACTCATATCCATTCCACTTCATTTTTTATTGATTTAGCCTAATTGTAGTGATCAAGCCACTAGGTACGTGATTTTAGTTCCCAGGCGGTACCCTGCTGAACGAGCTCGCGTTGGCACTCAAACTCTTCAGAATGTGCATCATCCCCTTTGTGAACCTGGATCACTACCTCGCCCTCGGCGCGTAACTCTGCAATGCGACGATTTAAAGCAGGGTCATCCGACCATGGCGCCAGAATAGCCTGGCGCTTCGTGGGAATCGTCGATAGGTCAGCAAGCGTAAGTAAATCGAGTGAGAACCCTGTAGCAGGACGAGAGCGACCAAAGGCTTGACCCACATGGTCATAGCGACCACCTCGCGCAATCGGCTGAGGCAGACCATCCACATAGGCCGCAAACATCACACCGCTGTGATACTGATATCCACGCAAATCCGCCAAATCGAGTGAGAGCTCAAGTTGATCTGATAAGTGACTGGTCGCCTCAATCAAACGCTCAAGATCTTTGAGAGACTGCTCAATCAGAGACTGACTGGGCAAGGCCAAGGTGCCCGAACGAGCATTCACCAAGACCTCGGTACATGTTCCATTGAGTTGCAGTAAGGCCAACAGCGGCTTACTAATCGAGGGGGCAAACTGGCTCACCCATTGAGTAAGGCTTGGGCGGTCTTTGGTTTGCAATAAGGTGTAAAGGGTCTCGGTATCAGCACGACTCAATACCAAATCGCCCAAGATTCCTTTAAGCACCCCGGCATGCGAGAGATCCAAATAGATCTTGCCAATGCCGGCTTGGCTGAGTGTTTTCAGTAGAAGTTGGATCGCCTCGAGATCAGCTTCCCACCCCGCATGACCATAAATCTCAGCGCCCAATTGCAACTCCTCACGCGAGGTCGAGCCTGGTGGTGTGCGTACACGCGCCACCGACCCTGCGTAGCACAGACGGGTTACACCTTCACGATTGAGAAGGTGCGCATCAATGCGCGCCACTTGAGGAGTGATGTCAGCACGCAAGCCCAAGGTGCGGCCAGAGAGCTGATCAACTAGTTTGAAGGTCTGCAAATTAAGATCAGATCCGGTACCAGTCAAGAGGGAATCCAAGAACTCCAGTAAGGGCGGACTAACTAGCTCATAGCCATAGGATTGATACAGATCGAGCGAGCGACGACGCAACTCCTCGATCTTGCGAGCCCGGGCTGGCAATACATCAGCAATATCCTCGGGCAATAACCAACGGTTCATGATGGAATAACTTAGTTTCGCTTTTGCATGAACCGGAAGAAATCGTTACTCGGCTCAAGCACCATCACGTCTTTCTTATCCTTAAAGGAATTGCGGTACGCCTCAAGGCTTCGATAAAACTGAGCGAACTGTGGGTCCCGATTAAACGCATCTGCGTATAAGGCAGTAGCACGTGCATCGCCTGCTCCCTTGATTCGCTGGGCATCACGATAGGCCTCTGCCAAGATCACATCGCGCTGACGCTCCGCACTCGCCCGAATCTTATCGGACTCAGCAGCGCCCGTGGATCGCAACTCATTCGCAACGCGCTTACGTTCCGCCTCCATGCGGCGATAAACTGAATCGCTAATCTCGGCAAGGAGGTCAATACGCTTTAGGCGAACATCCACAATCTCAACGCCGATATCTTTGGCATCCTCTTCAACCTTTTTACGAATACCCTGCATCACTTGATCACGCTGTTCTGAAATGATCTCGCGAATCGTGCGCTTGGTAAATTCTTCATTCAACGCAGAACGAACCAGCTGATTCATGCGATCAGTTGCCAAACGCTCATCACCACGAAAGCTCACAAAGAACTTAAGGGGATCGGTGATACGCCACTTCACATATGAATCCACCAAAAGATTTTTCTTCTCAGCAGTAATGAAACGCTCAGCATCAGGGTTATCAATCGTCATAATGCGACGATCAAAAAAGATGACGTTCTCAAAGGGTGCCGGTAACTTTAATTGCAAGCCTGGTTGCTCGATCACACGGACAATCTGACCAAATGCAAAAACCACCGCATACTTACGTTGATCAACAATAAATATGCAGGAGCTAATTAAATAAAAAGCAACAATTAAACTCAGAATAAGACCAAGGAGACGATTAGGCATGATGACTTTTTCCTCGATTCTTAACGTTCACGACTACGCAAGCCCTCGCGGCGCTCTGGAGCGCGATCCGCAGGGGTGGGCGCTGGAGTTGCAGCCGGAGTGGCGGGAGCGGGACTAGGAGAAACCGCGCCGGGCAGACCCGATGTCTGAGCTTGCGCAGCCTGTTGTGCCTCGGCAGTTACCTGCGACACAATTTTATCTAAGGGCAAATACAAGAGACTATTGCTCTTCGTGGTATCGACTAAGACCTTAGAAACATTGTTATAGATCTCTTTCATAGTGTCGATATACATGCGGTCACGGGTGACCTGTGGGGCCTTTGCATACTCGCTGTAGATTTGTTTAAAGCGCAACGCATCACCTTCAGCCATTGCCGAGACTCTGGCTCGATAACCCTCAGCCTCTTGAATCAGACGAGCTGCAGTACCCTTGGCGCGCGGCAAGATGTCATTGGCGTAGGCCTCACCCTCGCTCTTGAGGCGCTCGCGATCTTGACCTGCTTTCACGGCATCGTCAAATGCTGCTTGTACTTGCTCGGGCGGTTGAACGTTCTGTACGGTCACGCTGGTTACAAAAATACCGGCTTTGTAACTATCCAAGATTTTCTGGATTGCCATGGATAAATCAATCGCAATCTTTTCACGACCCTCGTACAAAACGGTATCCATCTTGCTGCGTCCCACAATCTCGCGCACCGCGGTCTCAGCAGCTTGTACCACGGCCATATCTGGATCGCGATTATTAAAGAGATACTCCATCGGATCTTTTAAACGATACTGAACTGCAAAACGCACATCAATAATGTTCTCGTCTTCGGTCAACATCGAAGAGTCTTTTTGATTGGTGCCCTTGATCATGACCGAGCGGCCGATCTCAACAGATCGAACTGCGGACAAATTAACTACTTCGGTTGACTGAATTGGCCAAGGCAAGCGCCAGTTGATACCAGGGCGTGCGGTGTAATCATATTTACCAAAGGTCAATACAACGCCTGCTTGACCTTCCTGAACCATGAAGAAACCGCTAAAGAGCCACACCAGAGTCACAATCACCAGCGCGCCAAGGCTTGCAACCTTGGGATTGAAGCCTTCAACATTCAATTGGGGTGGTTTACGACCACCGCCACTAGGAGGCTGACCACCACCCGATGGACGCTTCTTACCGCCAAAGAGATTATTCAGCTTGTCATTGAAATCACGCCAAAGATCATCCAAATCGGGAGGTCCACTATTGGGACGACGATTACCTTGGGGTTGCTGGGCCGGATCATTAGGCTGAGCCTGATCACCACCCTCTTTAGGAT
>JBDLUB010000071.1:0-5719 GCA_039805525.1 Pseudomonadota bacterium
TGAAGCGCCTTGAAACAAAATTTACCCCACTTTTTCACACTTCCTCCCACTTTAGAGGAAGCTTCCTACAGGGTCAAGTATTTTTGGGTAAATTTTTAGTAAATTCTCTAGTGATTACAAATACTTAGAGAAGCTTTGCAAAATAATTGTAAATTAAAATTATGACCTAAAACAAGTACTTGTAATCTATAGCTAAGATACGTCTTTAGGTATATAGAGGAAATGCCCTGAAAAGGCTGTATAAAAGAACAGTAATGCTAGATTTTATAAGCGGTTGTTGTCATGATTTTAGAAATACCCGCCATGAGCGTCTGGATGGGTCGGGGTAATTCTTGTCCGCCAGCAGCCATTGCACTTGCACCATGCTCAATTTCATCAATTCGCATTTGCTCCACAATTGCTCGGGAACGAAGGTCAGCTTCAGGAAGTCTCTCAAGGTGATCATCCAAGTGCCGCTCTACTTGCTTCTCGGTTTCTGCTAAAAATCCTAAGCTCCAACGGTCGCCCGCTAAGCCCGCGACCAGCCCGATTCCAAATGCCCCCGCATACCACAATGAATTCAAGAGACTGGGGCGAGAGTCCAACTCTTTGAGACGCTCCTCACACCATGCCATATGGTCCATCTCTTCTTTGGCAGCCTGATCCAATAAGGCACGAGTTTCAGGAGTCTTAGCTAGTAATTTTTGAGATTGATAGAGCGCCTGGGCACAGACCTCACCAACATGATTGACGCGCATTAAACCGGCCACATGGGTGCGGTCTTGCGGACTTAAATCAAGATCTGAAGTAAGCGCTTGCTCTTCATTAGGACCTTTTTGAATATTGGCCTTAGGGACTGGCCGACTATAATTGGCACCGCCAGCAATAGCGCGCAATGCAGTATCAAACTCACCAATCAAACGATCAATTGGGCTCAAATTGATAGGGTTTGAACGACTCATAGTTGCACTTCGGCCTTGCAGCTTTCCTTAGTTTTTAGACCAAGCTCCGCAAGCAATTGGCGATCGGCCAATGCCTCCGGATTGCCCGTGGTGAGCAACTGGTCGCCATAAAAGATGGAATTTGCGCCTGCCTGAAAACACATGGCTTGCACGGCTTTTCCAAGCTCTTGGCGACCTGCAGATAATCGAACTCGAGCTTGGGGCATCGTGATTCGAGCAACGGCGATGGTGCGCACAAATTCCAAAGGGTCTAATTTGGGCTGATCGGCCAAGGGGGTGCCAGCAACCGGCACTAAATGATTGATAGGCACGGATTCTGGGTAAGGATTTAGATTCGCCAAGCGTGCAATGAATGCTACGCGTTGTTCCCTCGATTCCCCCATCCCCACAATCCCGCCGCAGCATACGGACATCCCAGCATCACGAACATGCTGCAAAGTATCCAAACGATCCTGATAGTTACGGGTCTGAATCACATTTGGATAAAAGTCCTCGCTGGTATCCAAATTGTGGTTATAAAAATCCAGGCCCGCATCCCGCAAAGCCTTAGCCTGAGTGGCTTCTAGCATTCCAAGCGTAGCGCAAGTCTCAAGCCCTAACTCCTTAACACCCCGAATCATAGCGGCTACTTTTTCAACATCACGATCCTTGGGCTCACGCCACGCAGCCCCCATACAAAACCGGTTGGAGCCAGCCGCTTTGGCTGCCCTGGCAGCCTCTAGTACCTCATCTAAATCTAGGAGTTTGGTTGCCTTCACATCGGTGTGATAGCGCGCCGCCTGAGGGCAATACCCACAATCCTCTGGACAACCCCCGGTCTTAATTGATAACAGGGTGGCCAATTCCACATCGCCCTCTGGAAAATATTGGCGATGCGTTTCCTGGGCCCGAAACATCAACTCATGAAATGGGAGCTCAAACAATGCCGCAACCTCCTCCAGTGTCCAGATTGGATAGGCAGAGGGTGAACTTGGCTTAACCTGAACCAATGGAGAGATCGTTGGTGATGCTGACATGGTTTTATCGGGATTGGACTCTAAAACCAATAACATACCAGATATGCTGCTTGATATTGAAATAATCCACACCTGCGCCAATGAATAAACCGGGTCATTCCTTAGACTGGGTCAGTCGAAGCCTTACTTCGGTTTGGCACCCCTGCACTCAAATGAAAGACCACGAAGCTTATCCCTTAATTGCGATTACCTCGGGACAGGGGGCCTGGCTAAACGACGACCAAGGACGTCGCTTTATTGATGGGATTAGTTCGTGGTGGACCAATTTGTTTGGTCACGCTAATCCGCGCATCAATCAAGCAATCTCTGAGCAACTCAACCGCATTGAGCATGTAATGCTCGCTGGATTTACTCATCAGCCAGTGATCGAGCTATCAGAACGTTTAAGTGCACTAACACATGGTCAACTAGGCCATGCGTTTTATGCCAGTGACGGAGCATCAGCAGTTGAAATTGCACTGAAGATGAGTCATCACTTTTGGAAGATTCAGGGGAAACCCAATAAAAAAGAGTTTATTTGTTTAGCGAATAGCTACCATGGAGAAACCTTAGGCGCACTCAGCGTAACGGATATATCGGTATTTCGTGATGCCTATGGATCACTTCTCAATCCGGTTCATATCGTCATGTCACCCGATTCTCGAGCCGCAACCGCCCAAGTCTCGAGCGAAGAAATCATTGATTTGGCGCTTAATAATCTTGAGGAGTGCTTAGCCCAACACCACCAAACCATTGCGGCCTTGATCATTGAGCCCCTAGTGCAATGTGCAGGCCAAATGGCAATGCATGCACCACGGTATGTGAAAGGGGCTAAGCAACTGTGTGAGCAATATGACGTTCATCTAATTGCCGATGAAATTGCAGTGGGCTGCGGTCGAACAGGCACATTCTTTGCCTGTGAGCAAGCGGGTATCTGGCCGGATCTCATGACTCTATCGAAAGGAATCAGCGCAGGCTATTTACCCCTATCCATTTGTTTGAGCACCGATACGATTTACTCTGCCTTCTACAGTGACCGCATATCAGCAACTTTTTTGCATTCCCACTCATACACTGGCAACCCATTGGCGTGTCGAGCCGCATTAGCAGGCTTGGATATTTTTCAAGAGGATGCCGTGCTTGAAGAAAACAAGGTTCGAAGCCAATCAATCCAAGAAGCATTTGCATGGACCCGTGATCAGGCATCGATTGAACATATTCGTCAACAAGGCATGATCTTCGCGTTTGATATCAAAGCATCTGTGATTTCAAACCCAAGCTCATTCTCCAAAGAAATGTTTCAGCAGGGCTTACAAGAGGGAGTGTTGATTCGACCTATTGGACGCACGGTCTACGTCATGCCGCCTTATATTCTCTCTGCCGATGAAATCGAACAGATGAGTCGTGCAATTGAACGAAGCTTGCATACTGTTTTGCAAAAGTCCTAATCCCATATTACCTATGCCCTTTGCTCTCAATCAAATTGATACGGAATTAGCAACGCTCGATCGTGAGCTACTGCGTCGCTCGATTCGCTCAGTCGATACCCCATGTGGTCCAGAAATTCAGATTGGAGGACGATCATTACTGGCATTTTGTAGCAATGATTACTTAGGGCTTGCCAATCACCCTGAGTTGATTGCAGCGCTCTCGGAGGGGGCTGCACGTTTTGGTACGGGCAGTGGTGCCTCGCATTTAATTAGCGGTCATCATGCGATTCATGATGAGCTCGAAGCAAAATTAGCATCGACTCAAGCCAACGCCATTCCAAATGCCCGTGCTTTATTTTTCTCCACCGGCTACCTGGCTAATATCAGTGCCATTACCGCCCTGAGCCTGATTGGGAAGTCAAAAACGAGTATTTATTCTGCTGCACTGAATCACGCATCTCTAATTGATGGCATTCGCTTAGCAAAAGCACAGGCATCGATCGATGTGCATATCTTTAATCACCATCACCTTGCAGAGCTTGACGAGGTCTTAAGTCATGACACTGCCCCAAACAAACTCATCGTGACCGATGGGGTCTTCAGTATGGATGGCGATCTCGCTCCAGTTCAAGAGCTCTTGAATCTAGCCAACCAATACGATGCGCTCCTTATGATTGATGATGCGCATGGATTTGGTGTGCTCGGCAAGCATGGGTATGGAATCTTGGAAGACCAAACAGTTTGTTCGGACCGCATTGTCTATATTGGCACGCTAGGCAAAGCCGCTGGTCTCAATGGTGCTTTTGTCTGCGCCCATGAAAAAATCATTGCATGGCTCATTCAGAAAGCAAGGCCCTATATCTACAGCACAGCCAGCTCACCTGCATTGGCTTTTGCCATACTGCGCAGTATTTCTCTAATCGAAGGAGGGCTTGGGCAAGAATTACGGGCACGCTTACACCGCAATATCAAACAATGGAAAAAAGGTTCTAGATTTACCACCTGGAACCGATTGGAATCGGATACTGCGATTCAGCCGATCGTAGTTGGCGGCAATGAGACTGCCTTACAACTTGCTAAAGCCTTAGATCAATTGGGATATTGGATACCTGCAATTCGTCCGCCCACCGTTCCTAAAGGCATGGCGCGCCTACGGATGACCTTATCGGCCGCACATACTAAAGAACAGATCCAGGGGCTCTGCAAGGTGCTGTTTGATCTCGAAACTTCTTTGCCAAAATCATGAGCCACTCCTACTTTGTCACCGGCACAGATACTGAGATTGGCAAAACCTTAGTCACAGCAGCATTGGTTTACAAACTCAATGCGCTCAATCTAGGTTCGGCGTGCGCCTATAAGCCAGTGGTTGCCGGAACGTATCGTAATAGTGAAGGCGTGCTTTGCAATGAGGATTTAGAAACCTATGCACTGGTCCAAGATCCGGCAATTCCCCAAAGTGTGATTTGCCCTTATGTATTGGATACTCCAGCCGCACCTCATCTGGTCGCTGCTGAACATGGCAAGCACTTAGAACTCGATCGCATGGTGCAGGTTTATCAAACACTACAAGCACAAATTACTCACGTCATTGCCGAAGGTGCTGGTGGATTTCTAACACCGATCGACGATCATCATGACCTGTCTACATTTGCTATGCGTATTCAAGCACCAGTCATTCTGACAGTAGGGATGCGTTTGGGTTGCATCAATCACACATTACTGACAGTAGAAGCCATTGAGCGGCGCGGTCTAAAACTAGAAGGCTGGGTCGCCAATTGCATCGATCCCAAGATGACCTATTTAAACGAAAACATGACGACGCTTGAGAATCGAATCAAGGCGCCCCTATTAGGAAAGATTGCGCATTTACCGCCGAACTTACAGAAAAAAACGAATGCGCCCTATTCAATTGAAGCCATTCAATTTGCTGCTGCTGCTATGGCACTACCCTGATTGACTTTCATCGCGTAAGACGCGACGCAGAATCTTACCTACATTATTCTTAGGCAAGCTTTCTCGAAACTCAATTTGAGTTGGGCGTTTGTAGTGCGTCAGCTCCCGATTACAGACCTCCATGATTTGTTCTTCTGTAATCTCAAGGTCCTCTCGCACCACAAATAACTTAACCGCCTCACCCATCGCACCTTGACGAATACCAACGACTGCACACTCAAGGACCCCAGGAATTGAAGCAACCACATCTTCGACTTCATTTGGAAAGACATTAAAACCGGCTACTAAAATCATGTCTTTCTTGCGATCCACAATTCGGAAAAAACCAGCCTCATCCATCACGCCGATATCACCCGTTCGAAAGAATCCATCAACACCAAGTACGTTCTGGGTTTCAACT
>JBDLUB010000072.1:0-5703 GCA_039805525.1 Pseudomonadota bacterium
TTCCCTCAAACCACCGTCGCCCGCTCCAGATCCAGCGACACAAATTTCAGCAGCTCATCATCCCTCATTTCAGTCAGCTTCACACCACCGTCACCATCCAGAATCTGAGCCGCCAGCTCACGCTTCCCCGTAATCATCTCATCGATCCGCTCCTCAACCGTGCCCCGGCACACAAACTTGTGCACCAGCACATTCCGCTGCTGTCCAATTCGGAATGCCCGGTCCGTTGCCTGATTCTCTACCGCCGGATTCCACCATCGATCAAAATGCACCACGTGCGATGCCGCTGTCAGATTCAAACCTGCACCACCCGCCTTCACCTTCTTCTCAAGCATGGCTTGGGCATTGGCAACGCCTTTGTACTTATTGGCAACATCAGCAATCGATGGGCCGACTAATTTCGCTGCCGGTGCGTGACACGCTGAGCAGTTTTCTTTCTTAAACAAATCTGCAGGACCTGCAGCTTTAGGCGCCACAGCGCTTGCAGTCGATACCATCATCATGCCGGCCGCTGGCAACGCAGCCAACGGTGGCTTGGTGGTATCAACCCCGCGATACGGGCCGTACTCACGGTTTTGCTCTGCTAAATTGTTGTGCGCATTGCGAGCGTAATCAGGCAAAACCGATCCAATCGCAACGTGTTGGGCACAATTGCTCATGCACGCTGTATTCTTCACATCGGGCGTACCCTTCACGGTCCATAAGCCATGCTTTTGGGTCATGCCATTTCGGTTCGGTAACATGCCCTGCACTTGCGCGATATTTTTGTTCGAGAGCACAAAGTCGTCCGGAACGACCTCACTTAAGTTAAGCATGAAAGCGACTAGTGCATAAGTCTCGTCTGGAGTGAGGGACCGAGGTGCATTCCATGGCATGGCGCGATAGACGTAATCCCAAAGCGTTGAGATTGTGGCGACCTTCATGATCGTGGTTCGCTGCGGTTGCTTATCGCTCATCAAAGAGGCGACGCGACCAGTTTTAATATCATCCTTTGTGGTTCCACCAGCAATGGGTGTAAACACTTCGTTGGATTCACCGAATGTGCCGTGACAGCTTGCGCACTGTTTCTCCCAAAGCGCCTGCCCCTTTGCTACCGAGCCTGAGCCGGGCGGTAAGCCCTTAAAGTCAGGGCGCACGTCAATGTCCCAGGCTGCTACTTCTGCAGGGGTCGCGTTGCGACCCATATTCATATAGGGTTTTGGTTTGCTTGCCGCTGGAGTCGCTTGAGCAGTTTGCGCATAAACAGCGCCGCTGGAGAAAATAGTGGTTGCGACTACTGCACTCGCAAGCATGGGTTTCATCAAACCATTAGCCGACTTGAACATTGCTGACCTCGCCATTGGTATCAACCTTCCACGATTGAATTGCATTGTTGTGATAGATGGAGCGCGAACCTCGCACGGCTCGTAATTGACGAATGGTGGGTTGTACATAACCTGTGTCATCGATCGCACGAGATTGCATGATGGTGGGTGAGCCATCCCAAACCCAGTCGATGTTAAAGCGCGTGAGAGCCTTCGTCAGAATGGGGGTCTCAAGCCGTGCCGTGCGCCAATTGTTGCCACCATCAAACGAGACATCCACGCGTTTGATCTTGCCACGACCAGACCACGCCAAACCGCTAACGTTGTAGTAACCCTTATCAAAGAGTTGCTGACCACCTGATGGCGTGGTGATGACGGATTTGCATTCCTGAATCGAGGTGTATTGACGATGCAAGCCATCTGGCATCAAGTCAATATAGTGAATTGCCTCATCCTTGGTGGCGTATTTCATATCACCCACTTCAATTCGGCGTAACCACTTCACCCAACTGACACCCTGAACCCCTGGTACGACCAAGCGTAGAGGGAAGCCATTTTCTGGACGCAACATCTCACCATTCATGCCCCAGGCAACAATGACATCATCTAGCGCCATTTCCATGGAGATCGTACGGGTCATGCCAGATCCATCGCCACCTTCCGCCAAAATATACTTACCCTTCTTGAGATCAGCGCCACAAATATCCAGAAGCGTTGATAGTGGCACGCCGGTGAACTCGCAACATGAGAGCATCCCGTGGGTATATTGCACGGTTGGTACAGCCACATTGCCCCACTCTAAACCGGTATTTGCACCGCACTCAATAAAGTGAATGCGCGATACCGATGGCAGCCTCAAGAGATCGTTCATTGTGAACACTTTTTCATTCTTCACGAGGCCGTTGATCATTAAGCGATGCTTATTGGGATCGATGTTGTACCAACCTTGATGGTGGCGCTCAAAGTGCAAGCCATTTGGAGTGATGATGCCAAACAGTCCTTGCAGTGGCGTAAACGCCACGGATGCCGCCGATACGCGGGTTAATCCCGGTGACTCGCGACGGATTAAATTCTTTTCATAAATGGATGGCGTGCCATAGGGCTCGGTAGCCACGTTCTTACCGAGAGTCGTTTGCCAAATCTGTTTTTCCAGAATCGCTGGGTCGCCCTGGGGATTTGCAAGGGCTAAGCCGCTGCCTGCAGCGCCTACACCACCAAGGGCCGCCATGAAACTCTTACGCAAAAATCCACGGCGGGTCTCATCAGCACCATGTTGATTAATTTCAGCGATTGCCTCTTGAGACAAGAAATTCTCAGGTGCCTTCCGAATGGGATTCGGGGTACCGAGGGATTGCATGGTTTTGGTTTGTTCACTCATATTCATCAAGGATTAGATGGTTAAACAAAAATTCATCAGACTTACTCAAACAGTTCATTCATGACGCGGCCACATACGCGTTGGCAGATTTCAAGGGTGGCATCGTCGCAAATCGAGTAATAAACTGTAGTGCCAACCTTACGCCGCGCTAATATTCCAGCCTGATGGAGGGTGCCTAAATGTCGCGATACATTCGCTTGACTGGATTTTGAGAATTCAATTACCTCGCTGACGGATTTCTCACCTTCACATAATGCGTACATGATGCGCAGTCGAGATGGTTCGGCAAGAACGGCGAAGAACCCCGATACCTCTTTAAAGAGGGCTTCCATTTGTTCAGGGGATAATTGTTTTTTAGACAAGCCATCCGCGAAGCCCTGGGCTACAGAGTTTTTAGTTGGGGACGATGGACTTGACATAAATATGCGTAGTTGCGCATATTACACCGAATATTTGTCTAAATGAATATACAGAGATACCCTGATTCGATCCGACTAGAATAGAGACTTGGTAAACATCAATGCCTAGATTTATTCTAGAAATATTTTGTAAGTAATTGATTTAAATAATTAATTGTTAGATACCGAAGCTATTTTCCTATCCTTGCAGTTGGCCTTTTGGACCTTGGTGGTCTTGATCCCCATTGGGATCTGGCTTGGTTATCAGCTGGCCCAAGCCGGACCCTGGAAATCCTGGGCCGAAGCTGCGCTCGCCCTGCCCTTAGTCTTGCCGCCCACGGTGTTGGGTTACTACTTTATCGTGGCCTTTGCTGGTAAAAGTCTTTTTGGGGAACCCCTGGTGTTCTCATTCACTGGTCTCTTGATTGCCTCCATCATCATCAACCTACCGTTTGCAATCCAGCCCATCCAGCGGGCCTATGAGGCCATCCCAGCAGAAATTAAGGAAGCAGCCAAGGTCAGTGGGCTAAGCACTTGGCAGCGCTTTCGCTTGATTGAGCTGCCCCTAGCATGGCGTGGCATCTTGAGTGGCGCAGCGATGACCTTTGCTCATACCTTGGGTGAGTTTGGAGTGGTTCTTATGGTGGGGGGCGCAATTCCTGGGGAAACCAAAACCGCATCCATTGCAATCTACGATAAGGTGCAAACATTCGATAGCGCAGGGGCCGGCGCCCTCTCGGTGATTTTATTGCTCATCTCGCTAATTGCCATTGCCATTTCCTATGGGGTCTTTGGTCGTAACACTGCTGGGGTGCGCCGTGCTTAAGGTTCACCTACAGCAAACCCTTCCCAATCCCTTATCAATTCAGCTGGAGATCGATGCTGGCGAGGTTCATGCGCTAGTGGGTCCATCCGGTAGTGGCAAGACGAGTATCTTGCGCTCAATTGCCGGCCTTCACCACCCTGAATTTGCTTATATCGAATGCGATCAAGAGGTCTGGCTTAATCGCGATCCCGCCCGTGGACCTATGATCACCTTGCCACCGCATCAACGCTCTTGCGGATTTTTATTCCAGCAATACGCTTTATTTCCTCATCTCAGCGCTCTCGATAACGTGTGTATGGCGCTTTACAACACCATCAGCGATCCACAAAAGCGTAGGGTCGAGGCTCAGCGTTGGCTCAATGAGCTCAATATTGGTGAGCTTGGAGAACGCTTACCCAAACAGTTATCGGGTGGGCAACAACAACGCGTTGCCCTTGCGCGGGCCCTAGCACGTTCACCCAAGATGCTTTTGCTCGATGAACCTTTCTCAGCAATTGATATACCGACTCGCCAGAAACTGTATCAAACGCTGGGCGAGCTTCGAAACCAGCTGAACATTCCCATTATTCTGGTCACGCACGATCTGCGTGAGGCCCATTTATTGGCCGACCGAATTACCGTGCTAGATCAGGGTGTGGGTTTGCAGACCGCCAATCCACAATCCTTGTTTACTAAGCCACGCAATGCACGTGTTGCCCAGCTCGTTGGGATTCCCAATCTTTTTCATGGGGTGTTTAATGGTGGCACCCTGTCGTGGGGTTCAAGCCCCTGGACTTTTCAAGTGATTGATAAAGGTCGCATTCCACCCAATGCCCAAGTCGCATGGGTGATTCCTCAGGAGGGACTCAGTGTACACACCAACCCGGACAGCCATCGCATTCCGTGTCGCGTGAAAGCCATTAGTGCTTTGGGTCAAATTGCACTCATTGAGTTTTCGATCGATGGTTTGAATGAACTCTTAACATGGGAAGCTTCTGCTGCAGAAGTTAAGCGTTTAGGTTTGGAACGAGAGGCGAAGGTGTATCTCGAGCTCGATTGCAAGCTCATTCATATCATGCCGCTGCGCCCGATTAATGACCCACGTCGTTTTGTTGGCGTTAATTAATTACTTCTTTAAACCAGCCAATAGATCGCGCTTGAGATCATCAATGTTCTCAAGACCAACAGCGATTCGCACTAAGCCATCAACAATACCTGCATCCTTGCGTGCTTGCGGAGTAATGCGGGCGTGGGTCGTACTGGCTGGATGCGTAATCGTAGTGCGCGTGTCGCCAAGGTTTGCTGTGATTGAACACAAACGTGTTTGATTGATGAGCTTATACGCTGCCTTTTTGCCACCCTTGAGCACAAACGAGACAATGGGCCCACCTGCTTTTTGCTGACGCTTTGCCAATACATGTTGCGGATGACTCTTTAGGCCCGGGTGATACACGCGCTCGACCCCGGCTTGTTTCTCTAACCACTGCGCTAATGCCAAGGCATTCGCACTTTGTGCTTGCATTCTCAGCTCTAAGGTCTCCAGCCCTTTTAGAAACACCCAAGCATTAAATGCCGAAAGCGTAGGGCCGGCGGTGCGAACAAAGGGGAATACTTTACCAATGACAAAATCACGACTACCCACAATTGCCCCACCGACAACCCGCCCTTGCCCATCTAGGTACTTGGTCGCCGAATGAATCACTACATCCGCACCGAGCTCCAGAGGCTTTTGTAAGGCTGGAGTACAAAAACAGTTATCCACTACCAATAGTGCCTTGGCTTTCTTGGCAATCTTGGCGATTCCCGTAATATCCGCAA
>JBDLUB010000073.1:0-12722 GCA_039805525.1 Pseudomonadota bacterium
TTGCTCCATGATCACCCCTGTTGAAAAGGGCAATACTTGTTCTGGACTCAGGCCAAACGACTTTGCGAGCACCTCACAGGTCTGAAAGGCTCGACGAAGACCCTCTTCACCAGTCCCCGCATTAGCATTACCGGTGTTTACGATTAATGCTTCAATTGGATTGGCCTCCAATAGGTGCTGTTTACATAACTGTACAGGAGCGGCACAAAACCGATTTTGGGTAAATACACCCGCCACTGCCGAACCGGGGGCTAGGCGCATAACTAACACATCTTTACGATTTGCCCGCTTGATACCTGCCTCTGCAAACCCAAGGACAAGCCCAGGGATAGGACTCAGAGATTTAGGATCAAGGATTGGAAAATTAACAGCCATCGTTAAATTAGAACGGCAAACCTCAAATTAAGCAATTTTCCCGTGGCAATGTTTGTATTTCTTGCCACTACCGCAATGGCAAGGATCATTTCGACCAATTTTGGGACCTTCACGAACTGGGGCTGGTGCAATTGCATGCTCAACCTGCTCAACAGGGATGCTTTCCCCATCAGCAAACTGGTTATGCTTAAATTGCATCTCTTTTACCTGGCTATCATCAGCGATGGTTTCTGCAGCTTCATCAAGCTCTGAAGCATTTTTAATCTGGACCGTAAACACGGTCTTAATCACATCATTTTTCACAACATCCAAAAGTTCTGCGTAGAGCTCAAATGCCTCACGGCGATACTCTTGCTTTGGATCTTTTTGGGCATAGCCGCGCAAATGAATCCCCTGACGCAATCGATCTAAGGCGGCCAAATGCTCTCGCCAGTGAATATCTAAGCTATATAGCATCACCGAACGCTCAAAGCTCGCAAACGACTCGCGGCCCGTGAGCTCCTCTTTAGCCTTGTAATTCTTCTTTGCCGCCTCAATCACCCGGGTTACGATTTCTTCGTCATCGACCGTATCGGCATTGGCAATCCACCCTTGAAGATCAATGGTAATTCCCCATTCATTTGCCAAGAGATGCTCGAGAGCAGGGATATCCCACTGCTCCTCCATCGATTCCACTGGGACGTAATTGCGGACAATTGCTGTAAAAACGTCTTCGCATAAATTGGCAATCAAGTCACCAATATCTTTACTTTCAAGAATCTGGTTGCGAAGTCGATAGGTCTCTTTACGCTGATCGTTAGCAACATCATCGTATTCGAGCAATTGCTTACGAATATCAAAGTTACGTCCTTCTACTTTGCGCTGAGCGGATTCAATTGAACGCGTTACCATTCCCGCCTCAATCGGCTCGCCTTCGGGCATCTTTAAACGATCCATTACGGCACGTAAACGATCGCCTGCAAAAATACGTAATAAAGGGTCGTCCAACGAGAGATAGAAACGCGACGAACCAGGGTCGCCTTGACGTCCGGCACGTCCACGCAGCTGATTATCGATGCGGCGACTTTCATGTCGTTCAGTACCAATAATATGCAGACCACCAGCATTAACAACTGCGTCATGCAGCCCCTGCCATTCGTCTTTTAACTGCTGGATCCGTTTTGCTTTTTCAGCATCACTGAGGGACTCATCGGCTTCAATAAGGAGTGATTGCCGCTCGACATTTCCACCTAAAACAATATCGGTTCCACGACCAGCCATATTGGTGGCAATAGTAATCATCTTGGGTCGACCCGCTTGAGCAATAATTTCTGCCTCGCGCGCATGTTGCTTTGCATTCAGAACTTGATGGGCTAACTTTTCTTTATCGAGTAATTTAGAAATCAGCTCTGAGTTTTCAATGGATGTCGTGCCTACCAGAACTGGCTGTCCTCGTTCATAACAATCTTTAATGTCTTTAGTGACTGCTGCATAACGTTCAGGTGAGGTCTTATAAATTTGATCTTGCCGATCCAGTCGACGGCTGGGTCGATTGGGCGGAATCACCACCGTTTCAAGCCCGTAGATCTCTTTGAACTCGTAGGCTTCGGTATCTGCCGTTCCGGTCATGCCAGCCAATTTTTGATACATCCGGAAGTAGTTCTGGAAGGTAATGGTGGCAAGTGTTTGATTCTCGTTCTGTATGCCGACCTTCTCTTTCGCCTCGACCGCTTGATGTAAACCATCCGACCAACGTCGACCCTGCATTAAGCGGCCCGTAAATTCATCCACGATGATGACCTCACCCCCCTGAACCACGTAGTGTTGATCGCGGTGATACAGAGAGTGTGCGCGCAAGGCTGCATAGAGGTGATGCATCAAATTGATATTTTGCGGGGCATAAAGCGAATCACCCTCTTTCAATAAACCAATTTGGGTAAGGATTTGTTCTGCTTTTTCATGGCCACGCTCAGTCAAATAGACCTGATGGGATTTCTCATCGACCCAATAATCGCCTGGTTTAATCACGCCCGAACCATCGGATTTTTCTTCACCCACCTGCGGATCAAGATGTGCAGGCAAGGCATTCATCTTGATATACAGATCAGTATGATCTTCAGCCTGACCAGAAATAATGAGCGGGGTCCGAGCCTCATCAATCAGAATCGAATCAACCTCGTCAACAATTGCGTAGGAGAGACCCCGCTGCACCCGCTGTGCCACATCTTGAACCATGTTGTCGCGCAAATAATCAAAGCCAAACTCGTTATTGGTTCCATATGTGATATCTGCTGCATAGGCCTTTTGCTTGGCCTCATGATTCATTTGCGACAAATTAATTCCAACGGTCAGGCCTAAAAAAGTGTAGAGCTTAGACATCCATTCGGCATCCCGTTCTGCCAAGTAGTCATTAACCGTGACCACATGAACACCCTTGCCCGAGAGTGCATTTAAATAAACTGCCAAGGTTGCGGTTAGGGTTTTACCCTCACCCGTACCCATTTCAGCGATTTTCCCCTGATGAAGGGCTAGTGCTCCCATGATTTGAACGTCAAAATGACGCATTTTCATAACTCGTACGCTGGCCTCACGAACCACTGCAAATGCTTCAGCAGCAAGGTCATCCAAAGCCTCGCCGGCAGCAATTCGTTGCTTAAATTCGGCAGTTTTTGCTTGTAAGGCTGAGTCGTCCAAAGCCTGGAGACTGGCCTCAAGGGCATTTACCTTAGAAACGACCTTGCGGTATTGCTTGAGAAGGCGGTCATTGCTGCTACCAACCAGTGTTTTAATAAGACCAAGTACCATAGGAATCTAGAAAAAATTTTAGCTATTGAGTTTATCACCCGCGAGCCCCTCTTTGATGAATAAGCCCCTAGTTAAGCTAGCCCAGCCATGGCAGGATTGCCTAGCCCATGAGCAAGGGTTTAAACAGCTTCTAGAGCGGGCTAAAAAGCATGATTCCCTAACCCATGCTGTTCAAAGCGCCGTGTATTCTCTGGGCTTTGCATCCATTAGCCAATCTCTACTGGTTGAATGGCGTCCCGATTGCCCTAGTGAGCTAGTTTTAGTGGTACCGAATGCCACGATTGGCACCCGCTTACAACAAATTGCCCCCAGTATTGCAAAAGAACTCGGGCAATATCAATGGGTGATTCATCAGGTTCGGGTGAAGGTAAAACCGAAACCCTTAGCGATAAGAAGCAATCGAGTAAATGAACATCCACCTGAATTCACCCCAGCTGCACAAAGCGCTTGGGAAGGGCTTTATGAACAACTATCTCCACAGTCATCCCTGCGGCAATCAATCGAACGATTATTGAAAAACAGAAAATCTAAGCGTTGAGGCTCTCGGGGGTTTGTAGATAGGCTGCTGGAGCACTGGCCTTATCAAAGGTTTCGATCGAATACGAGCTTGGGTCGTCTAAAAGCTTTCGTAATAGTGCGTTATTGAGTGCATGACCCGACTTTTCTGCGGTGTAAGCTCCGACAATGGGGTGACCAGCTAGATAGAGATCACCGATCGCATCCAGAATTTTGTGACGCACAAACTCATCGTCATAACGCAACTCTTCGTTATTTAAGATGCGATGCTCATCAAGCACAATCGCATTATCCAAACTACCGCCCCGAGCTAAACCAATCTCACGCAAGGCTTCCACCTCATGCGCAAATCCAAAGGTGCGAGCGCGACCAATCTCACTACGATAGGCGTGTTCAGCAAAATCGACCATAAAGCGCTGCCCCGTTTTATCAACAGCTGGATGCTTAAAGTCAATCGTGAAATCCAACTTGAATCCAAAATGTGGCTCTAGGCGTGCTAATTTATTGCCTTCACGCACTTCCACCATCTTTTGAATCACCATAAATTTACGCGGCGCCTCTTGTTCAACGGTACCGGCAGACTCAATCAGAAAAAGAAAAGAGGCGGCGCTACCGTCCATGATCGGCACTTCCTCAGCATCGACCTCAATCAATAAATTATCCAATCCCAAACCCGAACAGGCTGAGAGCAAATGCTCCACCGTAGAAACCTTGACCCCTTGACTCTGAATCACGGAGGCTAAGCGGGTATCACAGACAGCCAATGCGTGAGCTGGAATAGGAACTGCATTAGGCATATCAACCCGCACGAACTGAATACCAAAATCAATCGGTGCGGGTTTAATACTTAGCGTTGATTTACGACCAGAATGTAGGCCAATGCCGACCGTTTTGATCGGCTGCGCTAAGGTTTTTTGCTTGAGCACCATGGCCTACACAATGTCAATTAGAGATGCTTTAAGGTATTTGCGGCATCACTGACTTCAAACTTACCAGGTGCCTCAAGTGCTAAATGCTTCACAACGCCGTTATCCACGATCATGGCATAGCGTTGTGAGCGAACACCAAGGCCTCGTGCGGTTAAATCAAATTCCATGCCTAACTTTTTGGTGAACTCAGCACTACCATCACCCAACATACGCACTTTCTTACCAACCTTTAAATCCCGGCCCCATGCGCCCATCACAAATGGGTCATTCACGGAAACACACCAAATCTCATCAACACCTTTGGCTTTAATCGCATCAAAATGCTCTACAAATCCTGGAACATGCTTGGCTGAGCAGGTTGGTGTGAACGCACCAGGCAAAGCAAAAATAACAATTTTTTTGCCAGCGGTTAATTTGTCAACTTCAAATGCATTTGGTCCCAAGGAGCAGCCATCACGCTCTTCATCAAAAAACTCGTAGAGGGTGGCGTTTGGTAATTTTTGTCCTACAGCAATCATGTGATCTCCATATCAATAGTGGTTTGGGGTGCTAACGCAGGCGCTGGATTCGTCGTCCGGAGGGGCGACTGAATTAGCAATCCTCGAACCCACTATTGTATGGTTTATTTATTAGTCTGCTTGCTTCCTTAAAAAGGCAGGTATCTCATAGTAATCCGCCCCTTTCTCGAGCATAGCCTTCGCTTGTGGCGAACTATCAGCACCAAGGCTTGGAGGTACAGACTCTCGAGAATTACGAAATACCTTTGGAACATCAAACTGACCATAATCAACTGCAGGATTAACGGGAGCCGCTTGGCTTGAGCCCATAGCACTTGACGCTTGGGTCACATTGCGGCTCATCGCAGCAGCTGGGCTCGTTGGAGCAAAATCGCCTAAGGTAGTCATGGTTGGGGTGGCATCATTCGTACCGGTTGCAGTTCGCCAGATTAACTGGGGTTGGTCCTTTTGCACGGATTGTGAGCCATTAAGACCAGTAGCCACTACGGTTACTCGTAAGGCATCGCCCAGGCTGTCGTCATACACCGTTCCAAAAATGACCGTAGCATCCTCAGCGGCATAGATAACTTTAATGAACGACTGGCAGTGATATTGACCAATACGCCGCGTGCGCCTGATAAATCAACGCCTTCAAGCAGTGGCGATGCAACAGCTGCCTCAGCTGCCAAACGCGCCCGGTCCATTCCGGAAACCGTCGCTGTTCCCATCATGGCCTTACCCTGCTCACTCATGACAGTCTTCACATCTTCAAAGTCGACGTTAATTAAGCCTTGCTCATTAATGATTTCTGCAATACCAGATACTGCGTTATGCAATACATCGTCTGCACATGCAAAGGCTTTATCAAATTCTGCATCTTCACCCATCACCTCAAAGAGCTTTTCATTTAAAACGACGATTAATGAGTCAACATGCTTTTCCAACTCTTGCGCACCCATCTCAGCAACTTTTAAACGCTTCACGCCCTCAAAGTCAAATGGCTTACTAATCACGCCAACCGTTAAGATGCCCATTTCTTTGGCAACTTGAGCAACCACTGGAGCCGCTCCGGTCCCAGTGCCGCCGCCCATCCCCGCGGTAATAAACACCATGTGTGCGCCTTGCAATGCGTCGGCAATGCGCGAGCGGGCTTGCTCTGCAGATGCCGCGCCCACCTCTGGCTTCGCACCGGCGCCCAAGCCAGTCTCCCCTAGTTGTAGGTTTAAGCTTGCTTGCGAACGTTGGAGTGCGCCTGCGTCAGTGTTCATGCAAATAAACTCCACGCCATTGACATTGCGACGAATCATGTGCTGGACAGCATTGCCACCAGCGCCTCCGACACCCACCACCTTGATGATGGTCTTGCCAGCTGTTTCTTGTTCTACCATTTCAAACTCCATAACACCCTCCTTAATAAGATCGGCTTTCCACCATGGATCACCGATTGACGACGACGAAAAAAATCAAAAATTTCCTGTAAACCATTCCTTCATGCGTGCAACCACACCTTGTAAACTGCCGCCCTGGATTGCTCTGCGACCACGCATCATTTGCGCCTGCCCTTCCATGAGCAAACCAAGGCCAGTGGAGTACCGTGGACTTCTTAATACTTCATGTAAGTGACCACGATATTCTGGTGCGCCAATGCGTGCGGGCTTTAAGAAAACCTGCTCTGCCAACTCAACCATGCCGGGCATCATGGCAGTACCACCAGTAAGCACAATTCCAGAAGAGACCATGTCTTCATAGCCCGACTCGCGAACAATGTTGCGAACTAAAGTAAATAGTTCCTCAACCCGTGGTTCAATGACTGCTGCAAGCGCTTGTTTGGACATCGGGCGGGGCTCACGATCCCCAACTCCAGGAACATCGATCATGGCATTGGGGTCAGCCATATCCTGTTTTGCAACCCCATGATGAATCTTCAAATCCTCTGCTTCAACTGTTGGGGTTCGTAAGGCCATCGCGATGTCATTGGTAATTTGATCACCAGCAATCGGAATCACTGCGGTATGACGAATCGATCCTTGGCTATAAATGGCAATATCGGTTGTGCCGCCACCAATATCAATTAATACAACGCCTAACTCCCTCTCGTCTTCGGTGAGAACTGCTAGACTTGAAGCGAGTGGTTGCAAAATTAAATCATTCACTTCAAGCCCACAGCGTCGGACACACTTCACAATATTTTGTGCCGCACTCACTGCTCCGGTCACAATATGTACCTTCACCTCTAAACGAATACCGCTCATCCCAATCGGCTCACGCACATCCTCTTGACCATCGATGATGAATTCCTGAATCAAAATATGAAGAATTTGTTGATCGGTGGGAATATTGATTGCTTTGGCTGTTTCCAAAACACGCTCGACATCTCCGGCGCCAACCTCTTTGTCCCGAATCGCCACCATACCGCTCGAGTTAAAACTCACAATGTGATTACCAGCGATACCGGTATAAACCTGAGCGATGCGACGATCCGACATTAACTCCGCTTCCTCGAGTGCCTTCTGAATCGACTGAACTGTGGCTTCAATATTGACTACTACACCCTTTTTTAGTCCTTTCGAGGAGGTTTGCCCCAAACCCAAGACATTAAATTGGCCATCGGGGCTGAGCTCTGCGACCAAAGCCACCACTTTTGATGTCCCAATATCTAATCCAACCAATAAATCGCGGCTGTCTTTACTCATTTCCATTCCTCGATGCGTTGCTCGTCATAACTCAAAATAGCGATTTGGTACGCCTTAGGTATTTCAACTTTGATAGCGGGTGCGCTTGGTTTAGTGGGCGCTCCCACAATATGCACAGCAAACCCATTGGGATAGCGCAGATCGACTGCGTCAACCCGGTTGGGCCATTTTTGTTGAACCTGCGGCCAATATTGCAAAAGCTGTGCAACGCGTTGATCCAGAGCACCTTTGGCTTGCTCCTCTTCGCGCCCAAACTCAATACGCACACCATTGCTCAGTTTGATATGCCAAGCATAGCGATCCGATAACGTTAATGATTTAACCTCGGCATCCCAAGGTTTAAACCAAGTACTGGCTTTTTGATAAAGACGCAGTACTTCTTTGCTTGATCCATCTGGTCCACTAAATTCAATCAGAGGGCTATTTTCATCAAGCTCCGTAACTGAGCCATCAAATACTTCTCCATAAACATTGAGTAACTTTTGTTGATCAGCCTTGCCCCAAACTCCTAAGGGTTTTTGCTCTTCAATACTCACAATCAAACCATTAGGCCAAGCACGGCGTACACTCGCATGGCGCACCCAAGGTAGTGCTTCGAAGGCATCTTTCACGTCTTGCAAACGAACACTAAAAAAATTACCCTGAACCTTGTCTAAAACCTGGCTACGTACTGCAGGGAGATGAACATGTTTTAAATCCTGATGACCAGCAGACTCAATCTGTAAATGCTTTAAGGTAAATACCGGTTGATGACTGAGCCAAATAAAGATGGATAAGACAACAGCCAAAATAAAAAAGCGCATCAACCAACGCGTAATTTCTTGCATACGCTGCGCATGATTCCAAACCGGTGCAATCACAAAACCGATTGCCTCAGAGATCCGTTGTATCGCTGTCATGATTGATCAATCCCCGGTGAAGAGGGAGCATCGTCTAAGGTCTGGCTTAGGATCCACATCACGAGATCGGCATAGGGGACGCCAGCTGCTTTGGCAGCCATCGGAACCAATGAGTGCGAGGTCATTCCTGGCGATGTGTTCATCTCCAACAAATATGGCTTATTCTGATTTACCGCATCGAGCATGACATCTGCACGGCCCCACATCCGGCAACCCAGCGCCCGATAGGCTGATACTGCAAGGTCCTGAATCTGGCGCTCAAGCCCTGGATCAAGTCCTGGAGGGCAGCGATATTGAGTCTCATCTGAAAAATATTTGTGATGAAAGTCATAACCAGCTTCCGGGGGAATGATTTGGATGAGTGGCAGTGCTTGAGCAGTAGCACCCTGGCCCACAATCGGACAGGTGAGTTCTGGGCCAACGATGCAAGCTTCTGCCAAAACACGGCGATCTAATCTAGCTGCCAACTCATAGGCGGCTGGAAATTCGTCAATATGCCGCACCTTACTTAATCCCAATGAGGATCCTTCGTGTGCTGGCTTCACAACCAAAGGTAATCCTAAATGATGCGCAACACGATCCCAATTACTATCGTCAGTTAAGACCTCATATCGTGGTGTTGGTAACTGATGACTCAGCCAGATTTGCTTAGTTACTACCTTATCAATGGATAAGGCCGAGGCCAAAATGCCGCTACCGGTATATGGAATATTAAGTAACTCAAGAAGACCTTGGATCGTTCCATCTTCACCATAACGGCCATGCAGTGTAATAAAGACACGATCAAATTGCTCGTTTGCAATCTCAACTGGACTCCGCACACCTGGATCAAAAGCATGCGCATCAATGCCCTTTTCCAAAAGCGCATTGAGTACGCCTTGACCTGACAAGAGGGAGATCTCACGTTCGGCAGAACGTCCCCCCATTAGTACGCCAACACGCCCAAATTGTTTGGGGCTCAACTGGGCAAGTTGCGCAGCAACCTGCTGACCCCAAGGATGGATCGTTTGAAGATTAGCCATGGCTATTCTCCACGAGCATCTGGGGTAACTTGGAAATAGAGCCTGCGCCCATCGTAATCAAGACGTCACCATCTTGGAGAAGTCCACTTAATGCGGCAGGGATCTCCTGAAGATCCTCAACTACTTGGACTGGGGTCGATTTACCTAGTGCTTTCATCAAGCTTTTACTATCGGCACCCGCAATGCGCGCCTCACCGGCCGGATACACATTAGTGAGTACCACTGCATCAAACTGGCGTAATACATTGACAAATTCACCAAAGCAATCGCGAGTACGAGTAAATCGGTGAGGCTGGAATGCCAAAACCAAACGCCGATCCGGATACGCGCCACGCGCAGCCGCTAAGGTTGCATTCATTTCAACTGGATGATGACCATAATCATCAATCAAGGTAAATGTTCCACCACCCGCTAAGGCGATATCGCCATAATGTTGGAAACGACGTCCGACACCACTAAATTGCAATAAGGCATGCGTAATTGCATCGTCGCTAACGCCAAGTTCGGTTGCAATTCCAATCGCTGCTAATGCATTAAGTACATTGTGCTGACCAGGCAAATTAAGAATAATTTTTAATGGGCCAGGTCTAGAACCATGCCTGCGAATTGCTCGACGATGAACCATAAAGTGCATTTGCGTGCCAACAGCCTTGATATCCGTTGCGCGAATATCGGCATCCTCAGAAAATCCATAGCGCAAAATTGGCTGCGAAACAAACGGCAGGATATCTCGAACGTTGCTGTCTTCAATACAAAGGACTGCAATTCCATAAAATGGCATACGTTGCGTAAATTGCACAAACGTTTGCTTTAAGCGGGCCATATCATGCTGATAGGTGTCCATGTGATCCGCATCAATATTGGTAATTACTTCCATGGCCGGATAAAGCTGTAAGAAGGAGGCGTCTGATTCGTCAGCCTCAACCACAATGAATTCGCCTTGCCCTAAGCGTGCATTCACACCGGCTGAATTGAGCTTTCCACCAATCACGAAGGTTGGATCCAAACCACCCTCTGCAAGCACCGAGGCAACTAAACTCGTCGTCGTCGTTTTGCCGTGCGTACCAGCAATTGCGATTCCCTGCTTTAAGCGCATTAGCTCCCCAAGCATGACGGCACGCTGGATCACTGGAATGCGATTGGCTCTTGCAGCAAGCACTTCCGGATTATTACCAGTGACCGCCGAAGAAATCACCACTGCTTCAGCATTACCAATATTCTTTGCATCGTGCCCAATTTCAATTTGTGCTCCTAACGCTACTAATCGCTTGGTAACTGCAGACTCCGCTAAATCTGATCCCGAAACGCGATAGCCTAAATTGAGTAGCACTTCAGCAATGCCACACATGCCTGCGCCACCAATTCCCACAAAATGGATGTGCTGAACGATACGAGCGCACTCCGCGCAAATTGAGGCAACTTCTTCGGTCGCACGAAACTTTGCAAGCGCCTGCGCTTTCGAAGCCATTTCGGCTAAATCCTCGCGCCGCAATCCTAAAATCAACGTTGCCAACGCGGCTGCATCTAACTCCGTTTGAGGCATCAATATTGCAGCCTTTGCATCTGACAGAAAACGTGCATTAGCGGTCTGGTGATCATCAATTGCGTGTGGAAATGGCACAAAACAAGCAGCAACCCCAGCAGCCGAAATCTCGGATACGGTCATTGCTCCAGATCGGCAAATCACTAAATCAGCTTTGGCGTAGGCTGTAGCCATGTCATCAATGAATGGCCTTAGTTCACCACGGACGCCCAATTGTTGATATTTTTTTATCACCGCTTCCAAATGCTGCTCACCAGTCTGATGCATCACGTTTGGGCGCTGATCGTCTGGCAATAAAGCTAAAGCCTCTGGAACTACTACATTGAGTGCAGCAGCCCCCAAACTTCCACGGAAATCCAGTTAGGACTCGATCAGCAAATCGTGCTAACACTCGGTTTGCACTTCCCGCTACCGAGTTCGCCTCGTGTAGCACCAAAGGCCGGCCCATGAGGTAGCTCACTAAGCCCCCTGGAAAGGTGATGTAACCCCCCATTCCTAACACCACACTTGGCCTCAAACGACGCAAAATTTTCCAGCTTTGCATCATGGCACGAACTAACCGAAATGGCATCAGTAGCTTGGTCAGCATTCCTTTACCGCGTAGACCACCAAATTGCACGCCCTCAAAAACAAATCCTTTTGCGGGTACTAAGCGATATTCCATGCCGCTGGGATTGCCCATCCACGACACAGACCAACCCTGTTTTCGCAGACACTCTGCAACGGCCAAGCCTGGGAAAATATGTCCGCCAGTACCGCCAGCCATGACCAAGATAGAGCGCGCAACGCTGGTCATAGCTTGCCTCCGCGCATCAAGATCCGGTTCTCATAATCAATCTTTAATAAGACCGCGAAAGCCACCATATTCATCAAAATAGCTGAGCCGCCGTAACTCACGAGTGGCAGAGTCAAACCCTTCGTTGGCAGAAGGCCTAGGTTTACACCCATATTGATAAATGCTTGCCAGCCGACCCAAATACCGATACCTTTGGCGCACAGTCCCGCAAAACTTCGATCCAATTGCAAGGCAGTACGACCAATCAGAAATGCGCGACGTACGATCCAATAAAAAAGTAGGATCACCACAAATACACCCACAAAACCAAGTTCTTCACCAATCACCGCCAGGATGAAGTCGGTGTGCGCTTCAGGTAAGTAATGCAATTTCTCGACACTCCCACCTAAACCAACACCAAACCACTCACCACGTCCAAAGGCCATCAAGGAGTGCACTAGCTGATACCCCTTGCGAGCAGCATGCTCGGCTTGCCAGGGGTCTAAGAATGCAAAGATCCGCTGACGTCTAAACTCGGATAAGGCGATTACGGTTGTCACAATTAATACACCCACAATCGTCAAGCCAGCAAACAATTTGGCATTAATGCCGCCTAAGAACAAAATACCCATAGCAATGATGGCGATCACCATGAAGGCTCCCATATCGGGCTCAAGCATCAGCAACAG
>JBDLUB010000074.1:0-5619 GCA_039805525.1 Pseudomonadota bacterium
CAGTTACCCGAGTTTATGAAAGGGGCCGTATCCGTTCAGGATGCGGGAGCTCAGCTTGCCCCAGTCCTATTGAATCCTCAGAAAGGCGAACGGCTGTTAGATGCGTGCGCTGCGCCCGGAGGAAAGACCGCGCATCTTTTGGAGGCAATTGACGCCGAGCCCGCAGAGTTGATTGCGCTTGAGATCGATGCAGAGCGCGCAAAGAAAATAGTAAATACGCTTTCTCGACTTCGGCTTCTCAATGATCAAGTGCGTGTAATTACAGGCGATGCCAGTCAACAGGATTGGTGGGATGGCAATTTATTTGACAAGATTCTTTTGGATGTTCCTTGTTCTGCATCTGGAATTGTGCGCCGTCATCCTGACATTGTCTTTTTACGGAGATCGGAGGATGTTGCGCGCTTAGTCAAGACTCAACGAGCCATTCTTGAGAATGCTTGGGCAATGTTAAAGAACGGTGGCACATTGCTTTATCTAACCTGCTCTATTTTTCCTGAAGAGGGTGAAGAGCAGATCATCCGGTTTGTGAAAGACCACTCAAATGCTTTACGATTAGAGGCGCCGGGCCAATTGCTGCCAAGTGAGTATCACGATGGATTTTTTTATGGCTTATTAAAAAAGCATCAACCATGACCACCTTCTTACGACATTCTTTGTGGGGACTGGCTTGCCTTATCGCGGTGTGCGTGACCTGCCCTGCCCAAGCACAAGTCATCAAGGTGAAGCAGGCCGAGTTGGAAAAGGTTGAAAGCGCTTGGCTATTAAATGCCAATTTTGGAATTGAATTGCCGCCGGGCTTAGAAAACGCCCTAAAAAAGGGTGTAACACTTCATTTTCTGGTTCAGTTTGAATTAACCCGCAGCCGTTGGTATTGGTTTGATGAAAAAGCGGTCAACGTTCAGCGTCAAGTGCGCCTATCGCATCAACCGCTCATTAATCAATACCGTATCAATGCTGGAGGGCTGGCATTAAATGCGAACTCATTGGTGGAGGCATTACGTATCGCTGGAACGATTGGTGGCTGGAGCGTTATTGAGGCCACCGCAATCGATGCAGATAAAAAATACGAGGCTGCGCTACGAATGACCTTAGATCTTGGAAGGCTACCAAAACCTTTCCAGGTGGACGCACTGAATAGCCGAGACTGGTCTTTAAGCGGAGAGTGGTTGCGCTTCCCGTTTAACGCATCGATGACCTCTGCAACGGGGCGTAAATAATGAGCCCTGTATTTAGCCTCAACAATAAAGACTTTATTAAGCGCAGAGCCTTGCCGCTGGTTACTTTATTAAGTGGGCTGATTGCCCTAGTTTTGCTGCTTCTCTTATCAACCGCCACATCCAATACCGAGTTCTTTGATCAATACTTTATTTGGTTGTATGCCGCCAATATTGTGGTGGGCATTTTGCTCTTGCTTACCATCATTATTTTGGTGGTGGTTATTAGCATTCGTTGGCGCAAGGGTAGGTTTGGTACACGCCTCATTGCGAAGCTCGCGATGATTTTTGCTTTAGTTGGGGTGGTGCCAGGCGTTATTTTGTACAGCGTATCGTGGCAGTTCGTTTCAAAAAGTATTGAGACCTGGTTTGACGTCAAGGTGGAGTCTGCCCTGAACTCCGGTTTGGAATTGGGTCGCGTGACCTTGCGCATTGCCCAAGAGGAAATTCTGGCGGAGGGAAAATTTATTGCGGAGCAAGTGGTTCAGGTTCCGCCGGGTACGAGCTCAGAACAGGTGGGAAGCATGATTGCCAAAATACGCAATCAGTTTGGGATACAGGAGGTGAGCTTATTTAATATGCAGCGTACCTTGATTCTCAGCACTGAATCCAGACCCAAACAATTTTTTCCGGCACCTAGTGCTGAGGTCGTAGCTGAGGCCTTTCAGAAAAACGGCATCACCTTTCTCGATGAGATAGAGGTAAATAAAGGTCAGCCCGGATACCGTGTGCGTGCAATTGTCCCAATTGTTCGCCAAAAAGCCATCCCAACCAAGACCGGCTCGTCACGATATGTTGATGATAAGTACTTCTTACAGCTGGTTCGATTCATTCCAGAGCCATTGGCTAAAAATATTTATGCAGTTGAATCCGCTTATAGCGAATACCAAGAGAAGGCGCTTGGGCGCATTGGGTTGCGAAAGATGTATATCGGCACGCTCACTCTAACACTTTTTTTTGCATTATTTGTTGCAGTGACTTTGGCACTTCTCTTAGGCCGGCAATTGGCGCAACCACTGCTAATGCTTTTGCGCGGAACCCAGGCGGTAGCACAGGGCGATCTTAGTCCCAAGCCTGAACTTGATACTGGTGATGAGCTGGGTATGCTGACCCGTCAATTTAATGTCATGACCAAGCAGCTCTCGGATGCACGCGATTCACTCCAGGAATCGAAGTCGTTTTTGGAGACCGTCCTAGGTAATTTAACGGCCGGAGTTTGCATTTTTGACAACAACTTTAATTTGGCATCAAGCAATCCCGGGGCGGCTAAGATTTTGGGACGAGACCTGTTGCCTGTTACTGGTAAACCCCTTAACTCGATTGCAGAGCTTGCTGAGTTTGATGGCGCAGTCCGTGAAGGCTTTGCTACCCAAAATCTAATTACCTCTGCCAAAACGGGGGAAGCCAACAAAGCCGAGTTAGTTTGGCAAAAGCAAATTCAGGTGCACCCTGTCAATGAATACGAGAACGATCTTGGCTCAACCTTATTTGTTCGGGGAACGCAACTTTCCCCTAGCCTAAAGATGATTGTGTTTGATGATATTAGCGACGTCATTGCGGCACAGCGCTCGATTGCATGGAGTGAGGTGGCCAGGCGCTTGGCGCATGAGATTAAGAACCCGCTTACGCCAATTCAATTATCAGCAGAACGGCTTGCGCAAAAACTCGTTGGCAAATTAAATCCCGAGCAGGATGAGATGATCGAGCGTAGCACCAATACCATTATTGGTCAGGTGCAAGCCATGAAGCAAATGGTTAATGAGTTTCGGGATTTTGCAAAAACTCCCAGCCCAACACTGGGAAATCTTGATTTAAATAGTCTGATTCAAGAGGTGATGGGTTTATATGAGGGCAGCAACATTGGAGTTCACTTGGATTCTAGGTGCCCGCGGGTCATGGGCGACCCAACGCAATTGCGGCAAGTAATTCATAATCTCTTACAAAATGCCCAAGATGCTAGTTTAGAAACCAATCGACCTCAACAACTCATCGAGATCACAACGGAGCTTGTGCAAATTCAGGATGCCGATCAAAATAGATCCGCAGTGCGTATGACGATTACCGATAGTGGACCTGGCTTTCAGGCTAAGATACTGGCACGAGCATTTGAGCCATATATAACAACCAAAGCAAAGGGTACCGGATTGGGATTGGCGGTCGTGAAAAAAATTATTGATGATCATGGTGCAAAAATTGAAATCCGTAATCGCAAACAAGGAGATGACGTATTGGGCGCCCAAGTATCCATTTTGTTTGTAAAGCTCGCTAGAGAGGCGACCTAGTTATGGCAAGCATATTGGTGGTTGATGATGAGATGGGCATCCGTGAGCTTTTACATGAGATTCTGACTGAAGAGGGTCATACTGTATATCCAGCCGAGAGCGCCAACCAGGCAAGAGCGGTGCGAGAGCAAATGGAGCCCGATTTGGTGCTCCTCGATATTTGGATGCCAGACACTGACGGCATTACTTTGTTAAAAGAGTGGGCTCGAGATAATTTGCTAACGATGCCTGTGGTCATGATGTCTGGCCATGCGACCATTGATACGGCTGTTGAGGCAACGCGTATTGGCGCTCTTAATTTTCTGGAAAAGCCCATTGCACTGCAGAAGCTCTTAAAAACTGTTAGTAAAGCGCTTGAGCGTGCGCCCCTGAAAAAACCAGATGAACTAGAACCTCAAGCCCAGCCCAAATCAATTGATCTACCCAAAACCACGAATCAGGATGAGTACATTAGTGGAATTGCTAAAAGCTACTACACCCTGCCGCTTCGTGAGTCACGTGACCTATTCGAAAAAGCCTATTTTGAATATCAAATGGTGGTCACAGGGGGTAGCATGACCCGTATCTCAGAGTTCACTGGACTAGAGCGAACCCATCTGTATCGCAAGCTAAAAGCACTCGGTATTGATGTCACTAAAAAGCAAGAGTAATTGATCCTATATAATCTCAACTCTTGGCCTGGTAGCTCAGTCGGTAGAGCAGAGGACTGAAAATCCTTGTGTCGGTGGTTCGATTCCGCCCCGGGCCACCAAGAAACATCAAAACCACCTTCGGGTGGTTTTTCATTAATATCTTGGCGGCTTATTTATGATCTCAATATGCTATTAGTAACCTCCATCATTGCTGCTGTTCTCACTATTATATTTATTAAGCTATCTTTTAATGTGATTAGTTTGCGCAGAAAGAATAAGGTCGGCTTGGGAAATGGTGGCCATGAGGATCTAGAGAGGGCAATTCGTGCGCAGGGCAATTTTGCCGAATATGTCCCTTTCGGAGTTATTCTGATTGCCTGTCTGGAATTAAACGGAGCCCCGTGGTGGTTAGTTCTTGTGCCAGGAATTTTTCTGATTATTGGACGTTTAGTTCACGCCAAAGGTATCAATACTCCGCCTCCAGATTTCAGCTTACGTGTGCTCGGGATGAAATTTACATTCAATACATTAATTGCCCTAGCGGGCTTGAATTTATGTTGGACCCTCTATCAATTGATGAATTAGGCGCTCTCTTTTAGATAAAACTCTATTTGACTGGCTCAACCTAAAAACTAGAGGGTTATTGTCTCTGGTTAGATGGCTTCCCCATACAATGCTCAAAAATAACCTTTAGGACATTTATGCGTTTTTTTGCCATCATCGCATTCACCATTTCACTGTTAACCGGTTGCGCGTTACATAACTATGGCGATGACCAATTTCAATTGAGAATGGCAGCCCATGGAAAAGACATTATGTGGGTGCCCACCAGGGTAGATACGGCAACGCAGATGCTCGCACTAGCACAAGTAAAGTCCGGCGATATTGTTTATGACCTTGGCTCGGGGGATGGCGTCATTCCAATACAAGCGGCTAAGCGCTATGGTGTTCGAGCTGTCGGAATTGAATATAACCCCGATTTAGTAGCACTATCAAAGCGCAATGCGATTCGTGAGAATGTGCAAAATTTAGTGACCTTTAAGCAAGGCGATATCTTTGTAGAAGACTTTTCATCAGCAACAGTTTTAACTTTATTTTTGGGTGAAAGCCTAAATTTAAGACTGATGCCAACGATTTTGAAGATGAAACCTGGGACTCGAGTCGTTTCAAATACATTTAGGATGGAATCCTGGGTTACTGATAAAGAGGTGTCGGTCAGATCGAGCGAGACCACGATTGGCACATTAAATGAAACCATTTATTTGTGGATCGTTCCAGTAAATATCGATGGCTCATGGGAGTTTACGGGTTTGCCTGGTTTAGATAAAACCGCAATTCGATTTATTCAGAAAAAGCAGTTTTTTGATGGCACCATTGCTCCACAAGGTAAGCGCTCGATTTCATTCGAGGACGGCCGAATTCGGGGGGAAGGGATTCGGTTTGATTTTGAGAGCAATGGAAAAAAATATTCATTTAATGGACAAATGAATG
>JBDLUB010000075.1:0-5610 GCA_039805525.1 Pseudomonadota bacterium
GATCTTTGCAGCGGCGATTGCGTAATTGCATGTCTGGGGTTCGTGCCGAGCAGTACCCGTATGGCTCTCGCGAGCTGACTCAAATTGAGCTCTATTTAATGCAAAGAGCCAATGGTATGGTGATTGAGAGTCCTGGTATTCGTCCTTAAATACTTAACTTTCCGTACTTCATCGCAATCACCTCCGCCATGATCGAGGTTGCAATTTCTGGGGGCGTAAGCGCACCAATCGATAGCCCTACTGGGCCATGAAGGCGATCGAGTTGTTGTGTAGTTAAATTGAACTCCCGTAAGCGCTCTTTGCGTTTTTGAGTATTGGTATGGCTACCCAAGGCTCCCACATAAAAGGCCTTTGACTGCAAAGCATCAATCAGCGCCAAATCATCGATCTTTGGATCGTGCGTTAAGGCGACAATCGCAGTATGTATATCCACCCCTAAGGCTTGCATCACGTCATCGGGCATGCCTTGAATGTATTGAATCCCTTCTTGTTTCACCCCTTCCAAATACTCATCACGAGGATCGATAATCACCACGTCAAAGTCATTGGCTAGCGCAAAATTTGCAAGATATAGAGATAGCTGCCCAGCCCCAATAATCATCATCCGCCAACGGGGGCCATAGAGGGTTTGCATGGTGGTCTCGGATAGCAAAAATCGATCTGCTCGCGATCCTGGCAAGACGGTTGAGCGACCACTTTGGAGATCAACTTGGCGCAGCGCCATGGTGCGCTTTTCAATCGCTTGAAGGATCTCGCTTAAGACCTCCACTTCTGGGCGTGGCTCTACTAATAATTGAAGGGTGCCGCCACAGGGCAGTCCGAAGCGAACCGCCTCGTCTTTACTGACCCCATACTTAACTAGTTCAGGGGTCTGGCGCGTCAAAATCTCACCTTGAACCCGTCGAATCAAATCATCTTCGACGCAACCCCCGGAGACTGAACCGACCACCTGACCATCGTCCCGAATCGCAAGCCATGAGCCCACTGGACGGGGTGATGAACCCCAGGTCTGCACCACGGTAGCCAGAGCAACCCGGCGCCCTGCCCGCAACCAAGCGATGGCGATTTTTAATACATGGTAGTCGGTACTGTTCATCGTGAACTGGGAAAGGATGGTGTAGAGTCTAAATTTTACGCCGCAGCCCTAATAATGAAAAATCCAAGAGTAACAATTATTCTATTGGCGGCAGGCGCGGGCGCTCGTTTAGGCCATTACCCAAAGGCCTTATTAGAAAAAGACGGGGTACCCCTCATTACTCGATTTTGGGATGAAGCAAAGCAATTATCGCCATTAGAAAGCATTACTGTTTTGGGGTTTTATGCCGATCAGATTGTTGGGTTTGCCCAGCAGTCATCCAAGGTAGTTATGAACCCCAGCCCTGAATTAGGGCAATCATCCTCTGCCCGCCTAGGAATTGAGTCATTGCAATCGGACTACGACTACGCCCTGATTGCCCTTGTGGATCAACCGAGAATCACGAGTAATGAGCTTGCAGAGCTGATTTATCATGCAAGTAATATGGATGCCTCAATAGAGGCTATAGTCCCCTGCTTCAAAGGCCAAAGAGGAAACCCAACCTTACTTAAAAGATACGCTGTTAATGCAATTCTTAAAAATCCAGATCTAACGCCTCGAAAATGGATGGATGACAATCCCGATAAGGTTTTATTCTTTGAAAGTCACAATGAAGCGTATGTTTGTGATATAGATTTCTATGATGACCTCTCCAGGGAGAATGTATTGCTAATCTCAAAAGACAGGTACTGAAGCAATAATGACACAACCAGGTAAGGTCAGATGCAATACTAGACCCCATATATCTTCGAAAACGTCCACAATTTGTTACACATAAACCAATTTTATTGGTAAATCCTATGCCAAAATCATGGCGTAAATAGCAGAAAATTTACTTACAAAATTTTACATCTATGGGATTAAGAAACCGATTAAGGGAAGGATAACTTTAAATTTATCCCTTAATTTATCATGATATTTATCCAGTAAACTACTGTATAAATGATGTAGACATTACTTCTTAAATTGAAATTATTACGCATGAATTACATTAATAAGTTCCTTCGATATTTTTTTATTATTTTTAGTCTTAGCTTAGTAGGTTGCGCTTCAACACAAAAAAGCAACTTTAAAGATATTTCTGCCGCCTACAGAGAAGTAGCCGAACAATATGCCAATGACAATATTCTTCTAAATATCATTAGAGCTTCCAAGGATATGCCAATGAGCTTTCTTGATATCCCCTCCATAGTAGGAAGCGGTAGCTATACAGCCACTGCAGGAATTACAGCAGGGGCCAGTTACACTACCTCTCAATCTCCAATAGTTCCGTCTGCGGGAATACTACCCTCAAACACAACTACTTATGGTGGATCGCTTGGAATGTCAGTAAATAATACTTTTACATTCACGCAATCATCTTTGGATAACGCTCATTTCATGGGTAAATTCATGGAAGATGTGCCACCCGAAACTATTCGTTTCTACCGAACACAGCAGAATCTGCCTAGAGCAGCCATGCTATTGCTACTTGTAAATCATATCGAAATCAGAACGATAGATAATGAGGAGATTGCTTGGTGGGTCAATAACCCCAGAAGTGATGACTATGAATCTTTTCAAAAATTTTTAGATCTTCTTATTGAGGTTGGTTTAACTGTTGAACCGTATACAAGTAAGCAAGCATTTGGCCCTCCTTTTAACGAAAAACAGTTTTTTTCTAGTTCATTTAATTTCAGCGATTTACTCAATGCAAAAGATGGTCAAGGAATAACGTTGGAAAAGATCACTCTCAAGGGATCTCCGCACTATCAGTTGTATAAAACTAAGACACAAACTAGATTTTGTATTAACAAATTTAAAGCTGAAAAGATTTTTGGCAATAAGATTGGAAGCTCATCCTATTGTGAAGATTCCCCAAAAACAAATGAAAAACTTAGTCCCTCTTCTTACTCTGAGCTAGTTACAAAATTACTCAAGGAACGCAACCCAAATAACAAAGAACTTGTACTGAGAATTAAGTTAAGATCCATTGCAAATGTTTTTGACTTTTTGGGCAATATATTAATTGCTGAAAATCAAAATCCACCAAAGCCTGTAATCGTTACTTCTAAAGATATTTCTACTTTCAAGCCAAATTACGATGGTCAATCACTATCGTTTCCGCTCTTTAGAATTTATAAAAATGGGGATATGAGTGATGCTATATCAAAGGTAACTTATCAGTCTAACGTTTACTACATAAAAGATAGCGATCAAAGTTATACCAAAGCAGTAATTGAGTTCTTATCTACGATGCTTACTCTATCAAAACAGATGAACTCGTTACCACCATCGCCCACCATACTTGTAAGATAATTTTTTATTAAATCCGATCTCTTGCAAAAATATTTAACTTTATTCAAACTCCATCCATATTGATTAAAGATATAAGCCGTCAGCATTTTTATGACAATCGAAATCACTAAGTTCAATTAGGATAATGCTGAAGAGAGTTATTTAAAATTATTACTTACTGATCAACTTTCAAAAAACTTCTCATTAGCTAGAGGGGTGTTTTTTATTTACGTCTCAAAACTCACCCTACAATGAGACGTCTATGTTGTTAAATAAAACGAATCGCCGCATAGAATCTGAGGCTATATCCCGGTATGTCTAACAAAATGAATGCCCAAATATGTGTCCATATTGAAAAACTTCCCTAAAAGATTCCATTGCCAGAGAATAATTGGCGATAATATTACGAAATTTACTCGTTTAAATTTAGTAGCAAAAAAATTTTATTTACCTTATGTAGGACTTTAAAAATCAGCGCCTCAAGTAAATAATTCTATGTTCTACATCTTATTAAAAGATTTATCTAAATTTGCATTTACTAAGAAATACAGTCAACTCGTTCTTGTATCTTTAGTATTTTTAATTTCTGCCTGCTCTAATAGAAATAGTGGTCAGACCTTAGCTCCAATTGTGCACATTTCTTCTGGCAATGTTCAAGGTGTTATTAGATCCTATAAATCAGCTGCGAGCAGTGATTCAGCTACTATTAATTCCTATAAAGTTTATGAGTATCGGGGCATTCCTTATGCCCTGCCACCAACAGGTAATCGCCGATGGTCATTACCAGAGCCCGTTACCAGTCTTGGTTCGGGCGTATTTAAAGCTTATGACTTTGGGTCGGCATGCCCACAAAATCCCCGCTCGGGCTCGCCTGAAAAATATGTAGATGAAGATTGTCTTAGTTTGAATGTAACTACGCCCTCTGATATGAGACCAGGGGAAAAATTGCCTGTTTTTTTCTGGATTCATGGCGGTGCATTTGTGGGTGGATCCTCAAATTTATACCGCCTTGACAAATTAGCATATGAAGGTCGTTTAGTCGTTGTATCAATCAATTATCGTCTCGGAGCATTTGGTTTTATGCCGCATCCTGCTTTTGCTTCAAATGGCTATAACGGCAACTATGGCTTAGAGGATCAACGCCTTGCGATGAAATGGGTACAAGATAACATTGCAAGTTTTGGTGGAGATAAAACAAATGTCACGATTGCTGGTGAATCTGCAGGAGCAGGTTCGGTATGTATGCATCTTGCATCTCCCGAACAGGTGGCACCTCAAAGTCAAATAAAGGTTAAAGATCTCTTTCATAAGGCAATCGTTCAAAGTGCAGGTTGTATGCAAAAAGCGCCTACAGTAGCCGAAGGAGAAACAAAGGTAAGCGCAAGTATTCAGGCGAATTTATGCCCAAGTGCCATCCACAGAACAAAATCAGAAGTTTTAGCATGCATGCGTCGACAATCAGTTCAAGATATTTTGAATCAGCAACACATCTACACGGCCGCAAACTCAACGGATGTTACATCTATTTCTCCTGTTATTGGCGGAAATACCATACCACTCTCTTTTAAGGATGCATCAGCGCAAAATCGACTTGTAAATGTACCAATAATCATGGGCGGTACAAAAAGTGAGCTAGTCTTATATGCAGGCTACTTTTGGCAAGATAGTCAAAGATCTCAAAATCCGGGACCCGCTATTAATTTGTCAACAATTGATAGTTGGCTAGAAACTTTTTATAACCCATTACCTGTAGGTGGGATTTCATCAGTTAAAGCTCGCTATCCAAATTTAACTAGCTCAGATAGCAATAAAGTAGCAGAGGCATTTGGACAGGTACTGTCTGACTACAATCCGAGACTCGGTATTAATAACTGCATTTACTTGCATTCGGCAGATACCATTATGCGAACCTCGTCCAGAACCTATCCAATTTATCAGTTCGAGTTTGCTGATCAAAATGCCCTAGTTTGCGGGGTTGGCATCAGTGAACCATGTCCGCCATTTAGTATGGGTCCAGTCCATTCATCAGAATTAAATTACTTTTTTCCCAATTTATCCTTTACCTCAAAAATCAATGCTCCTAATTTATCTCCAACTTCTCAAGCCTTAGCAAATAAAATGCTTGGCTACTGGTCAAATTTTGCACATACTGGAACGCCCAATAAAACTGGGCTTCCACAATGGCCTGAATATGCTGGAAAAAAACAGCGTTATGGGGGCGCAAGTGTAATGCTGCTAGAGCCAAATAATGTTAAAGC
>JBDLUB010000076.1:0-5576 GCA_039805525.1 Pseudomonadota bacterium
CCTCTAAAAATGCAGCGACGGCAATCTCATTCGCAGCATTTAGAACCGTGGGGCTTGTCCCCCCTTGCCTTGCAGCAGCAAAGGCAAGACCTAAGCATGGAAAACGCAAAAGATCTGGTTCGGTAAAGTGCAAACCGGATAACTGAGTCAAATTGAGAGGCGCAACACCAGCATCAATTCGATTGGGCCAAGCTAAACCAAATGCGATGGGTGTACGCATATCTGGCTGTCCGAGCTGAGCCATGACCGAGCCATCTCGATAACGCACCATGGAGTGCACCACACTCTCCGGATGAATAAGTACCTTAATTTGCTCGAGCGGCAATCCAAATAACCAATGCGCCTCAATCACTTCAAGGCCCTTATTCATCATGGTTGCAGAGTCAACTGAAATTTTGCGACCCATCACCCAATTTGGATGGGCGCATGCTTGATCTGGCGTGATATTGGCCAACTGATCAATCGGAGTGTTTCGGAAAGGTCCACCAGAAGCCGTTAACCAAATTTCCTCAACCCCCAAATGCTCTTTCATCTGTGAGGTATTTTTGGGACTTGTAAAGTGCGGCGGCAAGCACTGAAAAATTGCGTTGTGTTCACTATCGATTGGCAATAACTCTGCGCCACCTTTGATTGCGGCATTCATAAAAATATCTCCGGACATCACTAGAGATTCTTTATTCGCAAGCAATACCCGCTTACCAAGCTCAGCCGCGCGTAAGGTGGGCAAAAGACCCGCAGCACCAACAATAGCCGCCATCACGGTATCGCAGTCGCTCTCTGAGACTGCGGTAATGAGGCCCGCCTCACCATGATGCACAGCAATCGTTAGGCCTTTACCTTCGAGTAATTCTTTTAGGGTGTTGGCATCAGCGGCCGAGTGAACTACTGCGATCTTCGGTCTGAACTCCAAACACTGCTCTGCCAAACGTTCAATTTGCCGACCAGCAGTGAGCGCGCTTACCCTAAATTGATCACGATGAGCGCGAACCACATCAAGCGTATTCATACCGATCGATCCGGTAGATCCTAAGATGCAGAGATTTCGCGTGATGAGGTCGTGCATAAGGGAAGTCGTTTTTTAGCTTCTCACCATTATCGAGAATAATGCAGCGATTGGCATGACCGGCAGTAAAGCATCGACACGATCCAAGAATCCACCATGCCCTGGCAATAAATGACTGCTGTCCTTCACTTTCGCGATCCGCTTGAGTTGCGACTCAAATAAATCCCCCATAATGCTGTAAGCCACTAAAACCGCAGTCATGAGAAGCATCCATCCCCAGCCCCATTTCGACTGAAACGATCCAAAAAGGGTATTGTCTGCCGGCAAATAGTGTGCGCAGCCGATGGCGTATACCCAACAAAGGGCTAAGCCACCGAGAGCCCCTTCCACAGACTTACCTGGACTAATTTGGCTCGCGAGCTTGCGTCGACCAAAAGACTTGCCGACAAAATAGGCGCCAATATCAGCTAGCCAAACCAATATCAAAGCAGTTAATAACCACCATAAGCCGATTTCACGAAGCACATCCAAAGATAGCCACGCAGTCGGCAAAATAATGAATCCAAGGACGCTCAAAATAAATCTCCACCGTAATAGGGAAAGATGAACCCCTTGGGACAAGATCATCGGCATGCCAATGATCCAAAACGCTAGCGCGATACTCAGTAAAGCAATTTCCACCGTTGGTATTGCAAGGAGCCATAGGAAAAGAACGGCCATCGCGCACACTAGAGCATAAAAATAAGCTGCATACGATGCATTAGGGGAGATTAAGCGACTCCACTCCCAAGCGGCCGCTACTAGGATTAGTAAAAATAATCCGGAGAGATAGATCGGGGGCAACAAAAACAATACTGGCAACAAAATGGCCAGCATGATGACGGCAGTTACGATCCGAGTTTTAAGCATGCCAATTAGACGGCATCGGACAATCGAATGGGGTTGGACTCTTCTGCCAGCTGTGCGCTAGTACGACCAAAGCGACGCTCCCGCTGGGCGTACCAAAGAAATGCTTTTTGCAGCTCAGCCGCATCAAAGTCTGGCCAGAGAATATCCGTGAAATACAGTTCGGTATATGCCAATTGCCACAAGAGGAAATTACTAACCCGCTGCTCACCGCCAGTGCGAATAAATAAATCGGGCTCAGGCGCATAAGCCATCGAAAGATGGGGGATCAACCGCTCCTCCGAAATCCCCTCTGGATCAAGATGTGGGTTTTGCGCGAGTGCTTTTTGCATCGCCTGCAAAATATCCCAGCGCCCACCGTAATTGGCGGCAATCGTCAGGGTTAAGCGATTACAATTCTTCGTTTTTTCTTCCGAGAACTCGACCATTTCGGTAATCGCACTTCCAAAACGACTGAGGTCACCAATCATCTTCAGACGAATATTATTTTCGGCAAGGCGGGCAACCTCTTTACGGAGGGATTTGAGAAAGAGTTTTGTTAAAAAGCCAACTTCCTCAGGGGGCCTTCGCCAGTTCTCTGAACTGAAGGCAAATAAGGTCAAATATTCAACGTTTTGCTTGACGCATTCTTCAACCACTTTGCGAACTGCTTCAAGCCCTTCTGAGTGCCCAGCTACGCGCGGCATAAATCGTTTAGTTGCCCAACGACCATTGCCATCCATGATGATGGCCACATGCCTAGGAACACTACCAACGGCAGGAACTGCAAGCGTAGAGCTGGTAGCTGCTTGGGTCATCTGACCAAATCATGACGGTTAAACCGTCATGATTTCCTTTTCCTTTTCAACGACTAATTTATCGACATCGGCCACAAACTTATCAGTTAGTTTCTGGATCTCATCTTGGGCACGACGCTCATCATCCTCGGAGATTTCTTTGTCTTTGGTCAAACGCTTTAAATGCTCATTGGCATCGCGTCGCAAATTACGAATTGCCACCTTTGTCTCTTCGCCTTCTGCTTTCACGACTTTGGTCAGCTCTTTACGGCGCTCCTCGGTCAACGGGGGCATTGGCACCCGAATCACCGTGCCCTGAGTTGCGGGATTAAGTCCAAGGTCTGATTCGCGAATCGCTTTCTCAACCACCGCGACCATATTTTTTTCCCATGGGGTCACATTAATGGTGCGCGCATCGGCTAAGCCTAGATTAGCCACTTGCGAGATTGGTGTGGGATTGCCGTAGTAATCCACCATCAGGTGCTCCAAAATTCCTGGATTGGCACGACCCGTTCTGATTTTTGCGAGATTAGCCTTAAACGCCTCAATTGACTTTTGCATTTTTTGATCTGCATTGGTCTTTATTTGTCCAGCCGACATGCCATTCTCCTTTTAAACGTGAACTAGGGTACCTTCTGGCTCGCCCCGCACAACACTTAATAATGCGCCTGGTTTTAAGATCGAAAATACTCGGATGGGTAATTTTCGATCGCGGCATAAAGCAAATGCAGTTGCATCCATCACCTGAAGATTTTTGATGAGGCACTCATCAAAAGTAATGGTGGAATACAACGTTGCACTTGGATCTTTATTAGGATCGCTGCTATAGATGCCATCCACCTTGGTTGCTTTAAGCATCACCTCGACACCCATCTCCGCGGCACGCAATGCGGCTGCGGTATCGGTTGTAAAGAATGGGTTACCCGTACCAGCAGCAAAGATCACGACTTTGCCCTCCTTCATGGCTCGAATGGCTCTCGGCCGAATGTAAGGCTCGACCACCTGATCCATCCGCAAAGCAGACTGCACTCGTGCCTCAACCCCTTTTTGTCTCAGTGCATCTTGCAAGGCTAACGAGTTCATCATGGTGGCCAACATCCCCATGTAATCAGCGGTAGCCCGATCCATCCCGGCTGCGCCACCTGCTACACCTCGAAAGATATTGCCGCCACCAATCACGATGGCGATTTCAACGCCTAATTGAACCACCTCAGCGATTTCGGTGACCATGGAATCAATCGTCTTCGGATTGATTCCATAGGCATCATCACCCATTAGGGCCTCGCCCGACAACTTCAGTAGAACGCGCTGATATCCCGGCATATACCTTAGGCAGTTGCCTTTGCAGCAGCAACCTGGGCAGCCACTTCCGCAGCAAAGTCATCTTGACGCTTTTCAATTCCCTCACCTACGACATACAAAGTAAAGGATTTAATCGTCGTATTGGCTGCTTTTAGCATTTGCTCAACGGTTTGCTTGTCGTTCTTGACAAAGGCTTGATTTAACAAAGAAACTTCCTTCAAATACTTTTGAACCGAACCCTCAACCATTTTGGCGGCGATATCAGCTGGCTTGCCAGATTCCAGAGCCTTTTGCTCAGCAATCTTGCGCTCTGTTGCAATATTTTCTGCGGGAACGTCAGCAGTCGATAGAGAAACAGGCTTCATCGCGGCAATGTGCATGGCGACATCTTTCGCTGCTGTTGCATCACCCTCATACTCCACCATCACACCAATTCGATTGCCATGAAGATAAGAAACCAATTGACCACCACCAGCAAAACGTTTAAAGCGGCGGGGATTCATATTCTCACCGATCTTTCCGATCAACTCAGTGCGCACAGCCTCGACAGGCTTACCATTGAGCTCTAATGTAGCTAAGGCCGAAACATCTGCGGGATTCTTCTCGGCAACCAGTTTGGCGCAGCCATTGCTAAATGCCAAGAAGTCATCGTTTTTCGATACGAAATCTGTCTCGCAGTTCACTTCCAATAAAGCCCCGGTTGTTCCATCGATATGGGAAACAATCACGCCCTCTGCGGCAATCCGTGACGCAGCCTTGCTGGCCTTGCTTCCCAACTTCACACGCAGGATCTCTTCGGCTTTGACTAAATCGCCATCGGCTTCCGTTAATGCTTTTTTACACTCCATCATGGGAGCGTCGGTTTTGGCGCGGAGTTCGCCAACCATTGCTGCGGTAATCGCGGGCATTAGTCTTCCTTCCCTTCTTCAACAAACTCTTCTTCACCCTCTTTAACAGACTCGAGGACTTGCTGTACCGCATTTGCCTTACCTTCTAGGATGGCATCTGCAATACCGCGCACATAAAGAATGACTGCCTTACTCGAGTCATCATTGCCCGGAACAATGTAATCAACGCCCTCTGGAGAGTGATTGGTATCCACCACAGCAATCACAGGAATACCCAGTTTATTGGCTTCGGTAATTGCAATTTTGTGATAGCCCACGTCCACGACAAAAATAGCATCCGGCACACCGTTGAGGTCCTGAATACCACCAAGTGATTTTTGTAACTTATCAAACTCACGCTCGTTCGTGAGGGCATCTTTTTTCGAGAGCTTTTCCCAATCGCCCGCCTCTTTTGCGGCAGCCATGTCTTTTAAGCGCTTGATCGAACCCTTCACCGTTTTGAAATTGGTAAGAGTACCTCCAAGCCAACGACTATCAACGTAAGGCATGCCTGCACGGGTTGCTTCTTGAGCAATAATTTCGCGGGACTGGCGCTTCGTACCAACAAAGAGAATCGTGCCGCGGTTAGCAGCTACCTGACGCACAAATTTCAGGGCATCCTGAAACATGGGCAGGGTCTTCTCTAAATTAATAATATGAATTTTGTTGCGATGGCCAAAAATGTAGGGGGCCATCTTGGGG
>JBDLUB010000077.1:0-6366 GCA_039805525.1 Pseudomonadota bacterium
TCTCTTTGGGGATGCTGCTCTTGACCAGCAATTTGAATTGGAAGAGGCGGGCACTAAAACGAATTTGCAGTGGGTCAACCTAAAGCCAAAGGCAAAACCCGGTCAGGGTGATTTGCCCTATACCCAAATCGCGATTGGAATGAGCGCAGGCCTACCAAAGGCCCTAGAGTTAACCGATGGCTTTGGCAGTATGGTGCTAGTTGTGTTTAATCAGATGCAAATCAATCCTAGTGTGGATGCCGGTCGCTTTCAATTTAAGCCCCCGCAGGGTGCCGAGGTCTTGCGACTAAACTAATGGCTTGAACCCGAAGGAATCGTATGCTGGACCCCCAACTGCTTCGTAAAGATCTTGAAACCGTCAAGGCTCGCTTGGCCACCCGCAAGTTTGAGCTAGATACCAACTTGTTTACACAGCTTGAGAATGAGCGCAAACAGCTTCAAGCAGGTACCGAAGAGTTGCAAGCCAAACGCAATCAATTAGCCAAAGCCATTGGGATGAAAAAAGGCAAGGGCGAGAATGCGGATGCGGAACTTGCTGAGTCGGCGAGCGTTAACCAAGCGCTTGAGAAAAACTCCACCCGTTTATCGACGCTACAAGATCAAATCAAAGACTTGATGCTCAACATTCCGAATTTACCGGATGAGAGCGTACCGGTTGGCAAATCGGCCGAAGAAAATAAAGAGATTAAGGTTTGGGGTAAACCGACAGAATTTGATTTCATACCCAAGGATCACGTCGATCTAGGCGCTCCTATTGGACTGGATTTTGATGCGGCATCCAAAATTAGTGGCGCGCGTTTTGTGGTTCTTAAGGGCAATGCGGCGAAGTTGCATCGGGCGCTTGCGCAATTTATGCTGGATGTGCACACCGAACACCATGGCTATCAAGAGGTTTATGCGCCGTATATGGTGAGTGCGCAAGCGATGCAGGGAACCGAATCATTAATGCGGACCAATTACCACTGAAATATGTGGCTCATACGCCATGCTTTCGTTCGGAGGCGGGTAGCTATGGTCGCGATGTTCGCGGCATGATCCGTCAGCATCAATTCGATAAGGTTGAGTTGGTTCACATCAGCCATCCTGAGAAATCGATGCAGGCTTTAGAAGAATTGACTGCGCATGCCGAGAAAATTCTGGAATTATTAGAGTTGCCATACCGTCGCATGCTTTTATGCACCGGTGATATGGGCTTTGGAAGCGCTAAGACCTATGATCTGGAAGTGTGGATCCCTTCGCAAAATGCGTATCGAGAAATTAGTTCGTGCTCCAACATGGGTGATTTTCAAGCTAGGCGCATGCAAGCGCGTTATAAAGCAGGTCAGAACAAACCAGAATTACTCCATACATTGAATGGCTCGGGCCTTGCGGTTGGGCGAACCGGCGTAGCTCTACTGGAAAATTATCAGCAAGCCGATGGCAGCATTCGGATCCCGAAGGTATTACAACCCTATATGGGCGGTTTAGAGGTGATTCGCTCGATCGCCTAAAGAACGAGCGCTTTAATCTTTACTCTCTCCGAGTTCTTGGCTAGTACTTTGTCGAGCGTCACAATTAATTTTGACTTGATTTCTCGCGCAGCGGATAGATGCAATGCATCGCCCGCGCGAAGGTTGGACTTTGCATCGAGCGTAAAAAGACCAGCAGAATAAAAAGCATTGACTTTGATTGGAAGTAATTCCACGTCATTCGAGCAAATTTTTTCAAAAAGGGCCCAGGCTCCCCGACTTTGTTTATGGGTGATTTGTCCAGTACGCTGTTTGATTGCCAAGGCGCTGGCAAACTCAGTAAAAGTCCAGACCGAGCTAATCAAGTCACTACCAGCTTTCTCATACCAAGCCTCCACAGATTTGCTCTTGGCCTCGCGTGTGCACAGGGCGACAAAAACACTCGTATCGATATAAATCATGGAATTAGTAACGAGTAGATTCGCGCAATTGCTTCATGACCGATTTGCCAATTGGCATCGACTCGCGGAATTCATGGAGTTCATGGATGAGTGATTTGCGATCAATCTGTTTGGTGCGTAACACAATTGTTCCATCAGGAGCAAGGCTGGCATTCAAGAAATCGCCTTCAGTAAGATTTGCTTCTTTTAAAAGATGCTGAGGAATGCGCAAGGCAAGACTGTTACCCCACTTTGCTATTTGAATGTTCATATGAAGCTCCTAAAACTTGAATAATGTATATCTTTAAATGTAGATACATTATACGAGATATGAACATTCTGAATCAAGGCGATAACGGTTAATCCAGAGGGCTAGGTATAATAAAAGTTGAGTCGGAGAGGTGGCAGAGTGGTCGAATGTACCTGACTCGAAATCAGGCGTAGGTGCAAGCCTACCGTGGGTTCGAATCCCACCCTCTCCGCCAGTATCCTGAAAGCCTCGCATGCTTCTATTAATTACCTTCATATTCAATACACTAATTGCACTGTTGGCGATCGTATTTCATTATGAGATTTTGTACAAACTAAACAGTGCCATGCCGGTGATTAAGCATATTCATGCTCGCTATAAGGTATTAATTGCAGTTGGTGTGATTTTTTTTGCACACATCATTGAGATTTGGATTTTTGCACTCGCTTATTACCTCATGCTGAAATTCCCCAACCTTGGAAGTGTGATTGGTGCAGCCTCTGATCATGGCTTGCTCCTCGATAGTGCGTATTTATCGTTTGTCACGTATACCACTGTGGGGTACGGTGACATTGTGGTGGACGGTTATCTTCGCTATCTAACTGGAATTGAAGCACTCACCGGTCTGATCCTGATTACCTGGTCCGCATCCTTCCTATTCATTGAGATGCAAAAGTACTGGGGTTCGCAAAGCTCAAACTAAATCATCCCGGAGCTTAGAACGCTTTGGTGAAGCGTAAAACGAGTCGTCGACTTTCCATAAAGCCATTCATTGTTGCAAGATCATTTCCATACTGCAGCATGAAGCGTCCAATGCTGGTATGAGCAACGCCGCTCACAAAGTAGCGCTGAGTAACCACAGTGTTATTTCGTTCCACACCGTTAAAAGCCGTTTCTCCGCCCGTAACATATACATAGGTTGCTGCCACCGTATAGGTTTGGTTAATACGATAAATGGGGCCAATTTGGGTGCTATATAGAGGTTTTTGAGTTAGTTGGACATTTGTTGCAGAGAGATTGCAGGCTGCAGCGCATTGACTATTGGCACCATACCAGACCGTATCAAAGGCAAATGCTGCATCGATACTATTAGAAATGGGACGCTGATAACCGACCTGCAGTGCCTGACTATAGCGATTACTGCCAAGATTGAATGCTTTGGTATTGGAGTATTCGCCAGTGGGCAAGGATAGATAAGCTGCAATGCCTAGATATGTTCTGGTAGCCTGGTTTGCATACGGCCAAATTGCAGTTGCAATAGTGGTATCGGTCATGCCTTGGCTGGCTGGAAATGCCGACAAGGATCCATCCGGAGAAAGTGTTCCTCCACCTGTTTGTACGTAGCTCACTGCTGGCAAAGAGCCAATCGTATAGGTGTGACCTAAGCGAAAAAGCCCAAGATTGGATTCTAGGTTGGGCGATGTGCCAGTAGGTACATTATTGACATACAAGTTATTGTTTTGAGCATTGACATACGAGATCGTTACAGCTGTTCGTCCAGGGGCTGGGGCTACGATATCGTTGGGCTGTAGATCAATTGCCAAAACATGGCCACTAATTAGCAGTAATGCTAAAGATAAAAGTGGGAAGGATGTATTTTTATAAGACATCAACTGATCAGGAAGGCAATTCAAGTACGATAAGACTATGAAAGTTTTATTAGCTCTTAATTTCTTTATCTTCGCAGCCATCCAGCTTGGTTTATTGCTAGGTATCTTACATTATCTGAAGGGTGAATCTAAGTCCAAGCCGAACCCTTATTGGGTGTTGGCACTTATTACGAGCGTAACAGGACTAGCATTTTTTGCGGTTGGACTTTTAAACACCGATGATATTCAAAGAGTGCCACCCATATTCACACCTGCGAACACCTTGTTTTATGCTGCAGCAATTCTTCAGGGTTTGTTTTTTTACTCATTTAATCATCCTGTAAGTAAATCCCTAAAGTGGGCTCTTGGAGTCTCAATAATTTGTTATGGGATTTTCTTTGAGTATCTCAGACAGAATTGGACATTCGAGGCTCGCACGATCTTTGTGGCGTCAACTTACGCAATTATTCTGGCATGGCAGATTCGGGAAGCTCGCGTAGTCAATCGTAATCTGGGTTTACAGCAATTAAGGTATTTTCAATATGCAGCCATTGGTGAGGCACTCTTTTTAGCTCCGCGACTCCTCGTTTTATTAGGAACCAGTCATCCAATTAATAAGATGGAGCAATTACCGCAATTGCTCATCATCTTTACTTTCGGTCAGATTTTGATGAACACATTGTCATTTATCGCAATTTGGGGGTACTGGTCTGAAAAGTTAGCGATTGATAATCGTCAGACGGAGTCGGAAAATTTAACCTATAAGAAATTGCTCGATGAGCGCGAGACCTTAATCAGTTCTCTCTTAAAAGCAAATAAAAGTAGTACCACTGGCGCATTAACTGCTTCTATTGCTCACGAGATTAATCAGCCATTAGGGGCCATTCAGATTAATAGTGAGTATTTACAAAAAAAGATTTCTGAGGAAACGGTTGATCGGGAGTTGATTAAACGATTGGCAGATGATATATCCAAAGACAATATGCGGGCGGCTCGGATCATTCGAATCCTTAAGACGATCTTCTCTGAAAAGTATGACGCCGTTCCCGATCAGGTTTCAGCTGCCGAGGTAATCGAGTCAGTCATTCTTTTATCGAAATCAGATCTATCTGAAAAGCAGATTCGTGTTGAGGTGGATATTCCAAATTCACTCAACATCCCGATGAGTTTTGGAGAAGCGCAACAAATTTTTCTTAACCTCATCAATAACTCAGTCCAGGCATTTCAATCTGGCTCTAAACCAGAGCGGATCATGCGAATAAGTGGAACAGAGGATTCTGAAAAAATACGAATTCGTAGCGAAGATAATGGACCGGGCGTTACTCCTGAACGGGTTCAAAACTTATTTGATCTCTTCTCCGGCAGCAAACGCGAGGGTATGGGTTTGGGGCTGTGGCTGTGTGAGTACATTATTAGTCGTCATGGTGGAAAAATTCGCTTTGATTCGACCTATCAAGGCGGCGCCGCCTTTGAAATAACCTTTTCTAAAACCGAATAGAATATAGAAACAGGGAGATTGCTATGTCTATTTTTTGGGCTTTACTAGGTATTTTTGCCACCATCGGTGGAATCATTGCTTATGTGACAACGGAAAACGTGATGTACTTTGCGATCGGTTTCCTCATTCTGTTTTATCAGGCTTGGTTTCGCTCCAAAGACGAAGACGAGATTAAAAAGTATTTTTAATCTGACTCAAGCACCATTTTGATGTGCTCAATCCCGGCTTCGTTAAATACGGAGCCGCTTGGTTTAAATCCAAAACGCTCATAAAAACCGCTGGCTGACGTTTGGGCATGCAAGAAAAAACCCTTGATGTTCTGTTGCTCGCCATAATGCACCATATTTTTTAGTACGGCACTCCCAATACCGCAACCCCGATATGGCTTGAGGACTGCCAAGCGACCAATCTTGCCATTTCGCATTAAGCGCCCAGTGGCGATCGCCTTACTATCCTCAAATGCAATGGCATGCCAGGCCAGTGGATCGTCCTCATCCAATTCGAGTGCTTCGGGGGCGCCTTGCTCATGCACGAAAACGGATAGTCGAATTGGGTAGGCCAACTCTTTAGCCTCATCCCATTGCATGATCCTGATTTCTTGCATGAATAAATCATAAACTGCTATCGTTATGGCCTATGATTCGTATTACTGAGCTCCGCCTGCCAATTGATCATGCGCTAGAAGCGCTTGAAGCAGAAATTCTTAAGAAGCTTGCCATCGCATCAAAAGATCTAAACCGATTCGAGGTCTTCAAGCGTAGTTACGATGCCCGTAAAAATAGTGCGCTAACTTTTATTTATACCCTCGATGTATCGGTTCGTGATGAAGCTAGCGTTCTCAGGCAGCATGCACACGATCCCCATGTAAGACCGAGTCCCGACACCTCGTATCACTTTGTTACGAAGCAAGGCGATCGCCAGTCAATCAAATCGCATTTGCGACCCGTTGTAATCGGTTTTGGCCCTTGCGGTATTTTTGCGGCACTTCTTTTGGCGCAAATGGGATTTAAGCCGATTGTGCTCGAGCGTGGTAAGGCGGTGCGTGAACGTACTCAAGATACCTGGGGGCTATGGCGCAAAAAGATTTTGAACCCGGAATCCAATGTGCAGTTTGGTGAGGGTGGGGCGGGTACCTTTTCGG
>JBDLUB010000078.1:0-9014 GCA_039805525.1 Pseudomonadota bacterium
GATTTAAAAATTCTCTGCGAGAGTGCTCAAGTCGAGAAGTGTGCGATCGATCAAATTAATCATGCGCTTATTCGTCGTTGGACTGCAACGCTTCACGCTAAGGGATTGTCTGCACGATCGATTGCTCGGGTTTTATCAGCATGGCGCGGTTTTTATGACTGGCTCTTATTGGAAAGCAAGGGTCAGTCTGGCCTAGGCTCAAATCCCGTCGCTGATATCAAAGCGCCTAAGCGCAGTAAGTTACTGCCAAAGGCCTTATCTGTTGAGCAAGCGCTAGCCCTCATTGAGTTCGCCGCCAAGGAGGCGACTGAAAACGATAATTGGGAACTGAGTCGTGATTATGCTTTGATTGAACTTTTGTATTCATCAGGCTTGCGCCTATCAGAGCTCCTAGGCCTAGATAGTGATCCTAGTCGAGATTCTTTAGGTTGGATTGATTGGGTCGCAAGTGAAGTTTCGGTTCTTGGTAAGGGTAATAAGCGTAGGACCATTCCAGTTGGAAAGCCCGCCATGGCAGCATTGCAGCGTTGGAAATCGCAACGCGCATTATTAACGCTGCAGCATGAGCAGGCTTTATTTGTATCCATTCAGGGTAAGCGCCTTGCGCCACGAACCGTTCAGGCCCGTTTGCGATCAATGGCTATTCGTGCCGGTTTGCCTACTCATGTGCACCCACACATGATGCGCCACAGCTTTGCCAGCCATGTTCTGCAATCGTCCCATGACTTGCGAGCCGTACAAGAAATGTTAGGCCATGCCAGTATTGCCAGTACGCAAATTTATACTGCGTTGGATTTTCAGCATCTAGCAAAAGCCTATGACAACGCTCACCCCCGCGCCAAATTGAAGAGTGATAAATCGTGAACTACAACATCATTCTTGAGGCGGGTAAGGAGAGGCCCATTGTGCGAAGGCACCCTTGGGTGTATGCCACTGCAATCAAGCGGGTTGATGGAAAGCCAAAAGCAGGTGCAACGGTTCAGATTCTTAGTCAAGATGGTCGTTGGATTGCTAAGGGGGCTTATAGCCCGCTGTCGAAGATTCGAGTGCGCGTTTGGTCATGGAATGAAACCGAAGCGATCGATCACGCCTTCTTTAAGCGCAAAATTAGTACCGCAATACAGCATCGGCAGCAATGGGTAAAGGGCACAAATGCGATTCGATTAGTTGCTGGCGAGGCCGATGGATTGCCTGGTCTGATTGTTGACCAATACGATCGCGTAATTGTTTGTCAATTTCTAAGTGCAGGTGTGGAATATTGGCGAGATGCCATTATCAGTGCCTTAAAAGAGCAAACACAATGCTCTTTGATGGTCGAGCGATCGGATGCTACAGTGCGAGCCCGAGAGGGATTGCCAGAGCAGAGCGGTATTTTGGTTGGGGAGCATGATGGCGAGCTCGTTTTGGTCAATGAGCATGGAGTTCAGTATGGCATCGATGTACTCGGAGGGCATAAGACGGGTTTTTATATTGACCAGCGCGATAACCGTAAGATGGTCTCTGAGCATGCAAGCAATCGCCGGGTGCTCAATATGTTTTGTTACACCGGCGGCTTCTCTTTGGCTGCTTTGCAAGGAGGGGCAAAGAGTGTCATGTCAGTTGATTCCTCCGGCGATGCACTGGCTTTGGCACAGCGTCAAATGATAATGAATGGTTATTCTTCGGAATTGGCCACCTGGCATGATGCCGATGCCTTTGCTACCCTTCGAGAATTGCGGGGCGCCCAGGAAAAATTTGATTTAATCGTCTTGGACCCCCCAAAGTTTGCCCCATCGGTTCAGCATCTTGAGCGTGCCCTAAAGGCTTATAAAGAAATTAATCGCGCTGCCTTGCAATTACTCAATCCGGGCGGCTTGCTATTTACATTTTCCTGCTCGGGCGCTGTTAGCCTCGAGCATTTTGAGCAAATGATCGCTTCATCCGTTAATGAGGCCTTGGCACATATGCAAGATCAAGAAACAAATTATCGGATCCTGCAGCGTTTGGCAGCGGGAGTGGATCACCCAGTTCTGGCTAGTTTTCCGGAAGGGGAGTACCTCAAGGGATTGCTGCTCCAACGTACCCAATAATCGGTAAGATACTTCTTTATCCATTTTTTTAAGAAATGACATCACGATGGCATTAATACCAGTAACGATTCTCACGGGATTTTTAGGTAGCGGTAAGACCACTTTGTTAAAACACATTTTGACTGGTGAGCATGGCAAAAAAATTGCGGTGATCGAAAACGAGTTTGGTGAAGAGAATATCGATAACGATATTCTGGTTCAAGATACGCAAGAGCAAATCGTGCAAATGAGCAATGGCTGTGTCTGTTGTTCGATCCGTGGCGATTTGGTTGAAGCCTTAAATCAGCTGTGGGAGCAGCGTAAGAGTAAAAAAATTCAGTTTGACCAGGTGGTTATTGAAACAACGGGTGTAGCAAACCCCGGCCCAGTTGCCCAAACATTTTTTATTGATGATGACATTGCGAATCATTACGTGTTAGATGCCGTTGTTACTCTCGTGGATGCTAAGCATGGACAGAAACAGCTCAACGAGCACGAGGAAGTTCAGCGTCAGGTTGGCTTTGCCGATCGTATCTTTATTACTAAAACGGACCTTGCGAGCCCAGAAGAAATTGCGGCTCTAAAAAATCGGTTGATGCATATGAACCCGAGAGCACCCATCCAAACGATTACAAAGGGCGTAGTACCGCTCGATTCCGTCTTGGATTTACGGGGATTTAATTTAAATGCCAAGCTCGACATTGATCCCCATTTTTTGGAAGAGGATGATCACGACCACAGCGACTGCGGTCACGATCACCACCACGAGCATGAGCATCACCATGGCCATAATCATCACAACCACCATGGGCATACTGATCGGATTCAATCATTTGTTTTTAAAAGCGATAAACCCTTCGATCACCGTAAGTTGGAGGATTTTTTGGGTGGCGTCTTATCTGTATTTGGGGAGAAGATGTTGCGCTATAAAGGCGTCTTGTATGTGAAGGGCTCAGCCCGCAAGGTGGTTCTTCAGGGCGTTCATGAAATGATGGGTAGTGATTTGGCTGGCCCGTGGGGGGCAGAGCCCAAACAAACTCGGATGGTATTCATTGGGATTGATCTGCCAAAAGATACTTTGCTGGCTGGATTAGAAGGCTGCTTGGCTAACTAATTGAATTAATTGGATTACTGTACAATGCGCCGCCACGGTCGTAATTAAAAAGCCATTGAAACTTTTATAGAAAGCGTAATAATGCACCCTTGAAAGTGCAATTAGGCGACTTTTAGTAGTAACCCTGATTGGCGATTTTGCTCTAGGGTTTAAGGTGTTGATTATTTGGAACGAAGGAAAAACGATGACGACAAAAGAAGCGAGTACCAAAGCGAAGTCTGCTGAGTCCAGCAAGAAAGCTTCTGGATCGTCCGCTAAGGGCGCCCCCCTAACTGAGGCTGAATTACTAAAGATGTCTGAAAAGGACTACATGAATGCTGCTCAGTTGGAGTTCTTTCGAAACGACCGAGCACTTACGTGAAAACATACTGGTCCCTGATCCCGCTGATCGGGCGACGATTGAAGAGGAGCATGCGTTAGAGCTTCGAACCCGAGATCGTGAGCGTAAGCTCTTAAAGAAAGTTGAGCAAGCGTTGGCAAGGATTGAGTCGGGTGACTATGGATGGTGCGAAGAAACCGGTGAGGCGATTGGCTTATCGCGCCTAATTGCCCGTCCAACCGCTAATCTCTCACTCGAGGCTCAAGAGCGTCGTGAGCTGCGCCAAAAGTTATTTGGTGAATAGGATTTCTATTCATCATGACCAAAGCAGTACCAACACTCGCTGACATCCCCCCATTACTGAAGGCCGAGATTCTGGCCGAGGCCTTACCTTATATTCGGCAATACCATGGCAAAACCATTGTGATTAAGTATGGCGGCAACGCCATGGTTGAAGAGCGCCTCAAAGAAAGTTTTGCGCGCGATGTGATTTTGTTAAAACTAGTTGGCATGAACCCTGTTGTCGTTCATGGTGGAGGCCCTCAAATTGATGAGGCCCTCAAGAAAATTGGTAAGACTGGCACCTTTATTCAGGGCATGCGGGTTACCGATGAAGAGACCATGGAAGTGGTTGAGTGGGTATTGGGTGGCGAGGTGCAGCAGGACATCGTGATGTTAATTAATCATTTCGGTGGTCAGGCGGTTGGTTTAACTGGTAAGGATGGCGGTTTGATTCATGCCAAGAAAATGATGGTGCCTAATGAGCAATCTCCTTCTGGCGCACCAATTGACTTAGGTTTTGTGGGTGAAATTGAATCGATTAATCCTGCCGTGGTGAAAGCCTTGCAAGACGATGCTTTTATTCCAGTGATTTCACCGATTGGTTTTAGTGAAGAGGGCCAAGCGTACAACATCAATGCGGATTTGGTTGCAGGCAAAATGGCTGAAATCCTCAAAGCTGAGAAATTGGTAATGATGACCAACATACCGGGCGTCATGGATAAATCGGGTAAGCTCTTGACCGATTTAAGTGCGCGCGAGATTGATGCACTATTTGCAGATGGTACGATTTCAGGAGGTATGCTTCCTAAAATTTCATCTGCATTAGATGCCGCCAAGAGTGGCGTGAACTCGGTCCATATTATTGATGGGCGAATTGAGCATTCCCTGCTCTTAGAAATTCTGACCGAACAAGCTTTTGGTACCATGATACGTTCTAGATAAAAAAATAATCATGAACAGCAGCGGTAGCCCTCCTCATCAAGAATCAGCTTCTGAGATTAGCGGGGGCGATACCAAGACGCGTAAGCGTCCACGCCCGGGCGAACGTCGTTTACAAATTCTGCAAATTTTGGCCGAGATGTTGCAAAGCCCAAGCGGCGATCGCGTCACAACAGCCGCTTTGGCTGCCAAGATCGGCGTTTCAGAAGCTGCTCTCTATCGACATTTTGCTAGTAAGGCACAAATGTTTGAAGGTTTAATTGCATTTATCGAGCAAACCATTTTTGGCCTGATTAATCAGATCAATCAAAAAGAGGAATTGGGCATTGCACAAGTGAAGGGGATGGTGCAAATGCTCTTGGTTTTTGCTGAGAAAAATCCCGGTATGGTGCGCGTATTATTGGGCGACGCATTGCTGCAGGAAGACGAGCGGCTACAGGAGCGCATCAATCAAGTTTTAGATCGTGTCGAAACATCCTTAAAGCAATCGTTACGAATTGCACAAAGTCAACATCAGGATGGAGCTGCTGCCGATACGGCTGGTTTGCAGTCCGCGCTTCTGATGAGTTATGTGGTTGGTCGCTGGCATCGCTTTGCTCGAAGTGGTTTTAAGAAGTTGCCCAGCGAAGGAATTGAGCCAAGTCTACGAATTCTGCTTACTGCATGAGTGAGCTGCATCTTTCAAAGAAAACTTATCATTTTGACGCGCCGCTAAGGTTGCAAAGCGGCGCTAGCATTGGTCAATACGATTTAGTCGTTGAGACTTATGGACGACTGAATGCCAATGCGAGCAATGCGGTTCTGATTTGTCATGCGCTGAATGCATCGCATCACGTTGCCGGCATTGATCCAGACAATGCCAATGAGTTGGGCTGGTGGGACAATATGGTTGGACCTGGTAAGCCAGTCGATACCAATTACTTTTTTGTGATTGGGGTCAATAATCTGGGTTCGTGTTTTGGCTCAACGGGCCCGATGAGCATTAACCCACAAACTAATGAGCCATATGGGGCTCGCTTTCCAGTGCTCACTGTTGAGGATTGGGTTAACGCACAAGCGCGTTTAGCCGATCAAATGGGGATTGAGAAGTTTGCGGCGGTTATGGGGGGGAGTCTAGGCGGCATGCAGGCCATGTCATGGGCGATCCAATATCCAGAGCGTGTTGCCCATTGCGTGGTGATTGCCTCCACGCCAAAGCTTAGCGCACAAAATATCGCTTTTAATGAGGTTGCGCGTAATGCAATTTTGTCAGATCCTGATTTTTATGGGGGCGATTATTACAAGCATGGCGTCGTGCCCAAGCGTGGCTTACGCTTAGCGCGGATGGTGGGACATATTACCTATCTATCAGACGATGATATGGCTGAAAAGTTTGGACGTGATTTGCAGCGCTTAGCTGGCGCGCCAGACGAATATCGTTTTAGTTTTGATGTGGAGTTTGCTGTTGAGAGTTATTTGCGGCATCAGGGCGATAAGTTCTCGGGATATTTTGATGCGAATACATATTTGTTGATTACGCGGGCGCTGGATTATTTTGATCCAGCAAAACGTCATCAGGGGGACTTGAGTCAAGCTCTAGCGCATGCTCAAGCCAAATTTTTAGTCATCAGTTTTTCAACGGACTGGCGGTTTTCACCCGATCGTAGTCGTGAAATCGTGCAAGCTTTGCTCAATAACAAAGCAGATGTGAGCTATGCTGAAATTGATGCACCGCATGGACATGATGCATTCTTACTTAATGATGAGCGCTACCATCGCCTAGTGCGAGCCTATTTTGCGACGATGGCGGAGGCGCAATGCAATTAAGATCTGATTTTGATGCGATCGCTAATTGGGTTGAAACGAACAGCTCTTTACTAGACTTGGGTTGTGGTGATGGATCGTTCCTCGAGTTCATTCGTGCAAAGCGTCAAGCGATTACTTATGGTGTTGAAATTAAAGATAGCGCGGTATTGGCGTGTGTGGAAAAGGGCTTAAATGTAATTCAGCAGGATTTGGAAGGTGGTTTAGCGCTTTTCAAGGATCAAAGCTTTGATACTGTTGTGCTGTCTCAAACTCTACAGACGATCCATCAAACCGAGCGAATCTTGCGTGAGGTGGTGCGGGTTGGAAAGCAATGCGTTGTATCTTTCCCAAACTTTGGACACTGGTCGCACCGCTATGCAGTTGCGCTTGGCCGCATGCCTGTTTCGAAATCCTTGCCCTATGAGTGGTTCAATACCCCCAATGTACGAGTTCTGACCATTGCTGATTTTGAAGCCTTGGCACACAAATTAGGAATTGAGATTTTGGGGCGGGTTGTTTTGCATCATGGCAAGACAGTCTACTGGTTACCTAATTTATTTGGTAGCTTAGCAATCTACCGCGTGCGTGGAGCCAAATAGCATTCGCTCGTGGTTCAGTGATTTACGGGTCTATTTTGAGTGGCCCAGTATTCGTATTTTCTTTTTAGGATTCTCGGCCGGCCTTCCACTTCTCTTAGTATTGGGCACCTTAAGTTTTCGTCTAAGAGAGCTTGGTATTGATCGCAGCACCATTGGCTATTTATCGTGGGTGGGGCTGTTCTATGCTGGTAAATGGCTCTGGGCTCCCTTAGTGGACCGGGTGCCAATTCCTGGGGTCACAAAATACTTAGGGCGTCGGCGCAGTTGGTTGCTATTCGCTCAAGCGCTCATCATGTTTGGTCTAGTTGGTATGGCCATGAACGATCCTAAGCAAGATTTACAGATCATTATTTGGTTTGCATTGTTGGTTGCCTTTGCTTCGGCCACTCAAGATATTGCACTGGATGCCTTTCGGATCGAGTCGGCCAAGGCAGAGTATCAGGCTGCTTTGGCAGCCAGTTATCAAACGGGCTATCGCTTGGCAATGATTTGGGCAGGAGCGGGAGCATTGTGGCTGGCAGCGCGCGCAGAAGAAAGCACCAGCCTCTACTTTGCCAACGCTTGGCAGTTTGCGTATTTGGTGATGGCGTTATCGATGAGCGTTGGTGTGATCACCACCTTACTGAGCCCTGAGCCTCAAATGGTTCAACTTCCGAAGGCGCGTTCGGCAGGCGAGTGGTTGCACCAAACCCTGATTCAACCATTTGCTGATTTTATTGGCCGCTACCGCTGGCATGCCCTTTTGATTCTGGCACTCATTGCTGTGTATCGCATCAGTGATGTTGTGATGGGCATTATGGCGAACCCATTTTATGTGGATATGGGCTATACCAAGGATGAGGTGGCAGCAGTCACTAAAGTATTTGGGGTCATCATGACCTTGTTGGGTGCATTTATTGGTGGGATCTTAGCGCTGCGTTTTGGAGTGATGCGCATTCTATTTTTAGGAGCCATCCTCTCGGCGACCAGCAATCTTCTTTTTGCGTGGCTAAGTACGCGAGGCCATGATCTGACCGGTTTAATTTGGGTGATCTCAGCCGATAATCTGAGCTCTGGTATTGCATCGGCTGCGTTTATTGCTTACCTTTCTTCATTAACCAATGTTCAATATTCAGCAACGCAATACGCATTGTTTAGTTCAATGATGCTGTTACTGCCGAAATGGCTGGCTGGATTTTCCGGGGTATATGTCGACCGCTTTGGTTACGAAACCTTTTTTATCTCAACCGCATTGATTGGCATCCCGGTGCTTATCCTGATTGGGATCACGATTCGAATGCAGATCAAAGTTTCCAGTCATATTCAATCGTAAGCGGCGCATGATCTGAGAAGCGCTGAGTTTTATAAACACTAGTATTAATGGCGGACTTGCCAAATTCTGGTGTGGCAATTTGATAATCAATGCGCCACCCTATATTCTTGGCATATGCTTGGCCACGCTGACTCCACCAGGTATAACAAGTATCGCTCGCATGGGGCTCGAGATGTCGATAGACATCCATATAACCCTCTTCGGTAAACAGCCTAGTTAGCCAAGCGCGCTCTTCTGGTAAGAACCCTGAATTTTTTAGATTACCTTTCCAGTTTTTTAGATCAATCTCTTGATGGGCAATGTTGACATCCCCGCACAAGACAATCTGCCGACCTTTATTTCTAAGCTTGATGAGATGGGGTAAAAATGCATCCAGAAAACGAAATTTAGCCTCCTGGCGTTCAGGTGAGCTGGAGCCAGAGGGCATGTAGACCGAGACCACTGACAGGGAGCCTATCGAGATCTCAACATATCGCCCTTCGGCATCAAATTCAGGGTTACCAAAACCAATTTGCAAGTCATCGATGGGGTGAGGGGTGAAGATCCCAGCGCCGCTATACCCTTTCTTCTCAGCGTAATGGAAATAGGTATTTAGTCCATCGGGAGAGAGGATTGT
>JBDLUB010000079.1:0-6739 GCA_039805525.1 Pseudomonadota bacterium
AAGTAATATTTCAGTTGGCTTACCGCTCGATCTTTTGGTCTATGAGAAAGACTCTTTCAATTTAGATAAATTAATCACGATTGATGAAGATAATCCCTACTTTGAGATGATGCACAGAATTTGGGGTGAGAAACTCAAAGAGGTGGCGCTCAGCATTCCAGAGCCCAGCTGGAACGGTTCCAAGAAAAGTATTTCGATTCAATCGCCCTCAAAGAAGTTGGGTAGCGTGCCAGTCCATAAACCTAAAACTAAAACATTAAGTCGCTCTAAACCAACAAAAAAGGTATTGGGATCAAAAAAATAAGGCGGGTCTTGCCCGCCTTATTGGTTTCATTGGATCGGAACCTATGATCGGTTATTCGCCAGAAACTCCCAGGTTTGTACCACGCTATCTGGGTTGAGTGAGATTGAGGTAATTCCTTTTTTGACTAGCCACTTGGCAAAGTCTGGATGATCAGAAGGGCCTTGTCCACAAATACCGACATACTTCCCTTGTTTAACGCAAGCATCAATCGAGCGCTCGATCATAAACTCCACCGCCGGATCGCGCTCATCGAAATCAATCGCTAAGAGCTCCATACCAGAGTCGCGATCAAGTCCCAAGGTTAACTGGGTCATATCGTTTGAACCAATCGAGAAGCCATCAAAGTACTCCAGGAATTGATCGGCCAGAATAGCATTTGAGGGAATCTCGCACATCATGATCAATTTCAGGCCATTCACTCCACGTTGCAGACCAAACTTAGCCATCATGTCAATTACTCGCTTTGCCTGTGCAATCGTACGTACAAACGGCACCATGATCTCAACATTATCTAAGCCCATCTCCTCACGCACCCGCTTCATCGCAGCGCATTCGAGAGCAAAAGCTTCACCAAACTCCTCTGACACATACCGCGATGCCCCCCGAAAACCGAGCATCGGATTTTCTTCATCCGGCTCGTAGCGAGATCCGCCAATCAACTTCTTATACTCATTAGACTTGAAGTCTGACAAGCGCACAATCACTGGCTTAGGATAGAAAGCCGCGGCAATCGTTGCCACACCCTCGACCAATTTATCCTCATAAAATGCTCGAGGACTTGAATAGCCGCGCGCCACACTCTCTACCGCCCGCTTTAGATCAGCGTCAATATTGGGATACTCCAACACTGCTCGTGGATGCACACCAATGTAGTTATTGATAATGAATTCCAATCGAGCTAGGCCAACCCCTGCATTCGGCAACTGGCAGAAATCAAACGCTAATTGAGGATTGCCAATATTCATGGTGATCTTGACTGGGATTTCTGGCAGAACGCCACGCTTTACCTCAGTAACCTCAGGCCGTCATAAATACGTCCCTCATCGCCCTCTGCACATGAGACGGTAACCACCGCACCATCCTGTAAGACATCAGTTGCATTACTGCAACCCACAACCGCAGGAACGCCCAACTCACGCGCAATGATGGCGGCGTGGCAGGTTCTTCCACCTCGATTCGTGACAATCGCTGAGGCCCGCTTCATCACGGGCTCCCAATTTGGGTCGGTCATATCAGCCACCAAAACATCGCCAGGCTGAACCCGATCCATTTCGCTGGCGTCCCGAATCACACGAACCGGACCGCCTCCAATTTTTTGTCCAATCGCTCGGCCCGTGGTGATGACTTTTGAATTTCCCTTTAGACGATAGCGTAGTTCCACTTGATCAGCTGCTTGACTCTTCACGGTCTCTGGACGTGCCTGAAGGATGTAGATCTTGCCATCCACACCGTCTTTGCCCCATTCAATATCCATGGGTCGACCATAGTGCTTCTCAATAATGACCGCATACTTCGCAAGCTCTGTGACATCTTCATCGCTAATCGAAAAACGATTGCGCTCTTCAGGACTTACCTCAACAGTTTGTACACGCTCTGCGGATCCTTGGGGAGCAAATTGCATCTGAATTAATTTCGATCCTAACGATTTCCGAATAATCGCTTTTTTACCTTTTGCAAGAGTCTCTTTGAAAACATAAAACTCATCAGGATTAACTGCGCCCTGTACTACGGTCTCGCCCAAGCCATAACTTGAGGTAATAAAGACCACTCCAGGAAATCCAGATTCTGTATCGAGCGTGAACATCACACCTGCCGCCCCAAGATCTGAGCGCACCATGCGTTGTACACCCGCAGAAAGCGCCACATCGGCATGGGCAAATCCTTTGTGGACGCGATATGAAATCGCGCGATCGTTATATAGGGATGCAAACACCTCACGAATCTTTTTTAATACATCATCAATACCTGATACGTTCAAAAAAGTTTCTTGTTGACCTGCAAAAGAGGCATCGGGTAGATCTTCAGCGGTTGCCGAAGAACGGACCGCAAACGATCCCTTACCCGACGCATCGAGTTTTTGAAAAGCTGCCCGTATATCAGCCTCTAGCTGAGGTTGAAAGGCGGCTCCTTCGATCCACGAACGAATCTCCGCACCTGCTTCTGCCAAAGCACGGACATCATCAACATTGAGCTTGGCAAGCCGCTCCGAAATCTTCTGATCTAGTTGATTATGTTTTAAGAAATCCCGAAATGCGATGGATGTGGTGGCAAAACCGGTTGGAACACGAACACCTGCAGATGCCAATTGTGAAATCATTTCACCGAGTGAGGAATTTTTACCACCTACCGACTCAACATCGCCGACACGCAGCTCCTCAAAAGGCAAAACATAGGCGTTTTGCTTATTTTGCATAGACATAAAGACTCTCGTAAAGTTAAAAAACTGGCTAAAGCGTTGCTCCTAAAATCGGGCATACTTGAATGATCAATATTGTATTACTGGACCTTAATTTGCCTATTTTTTAATCAATTTTATCTCGATAACCACCATGACTCTTACGGCCAATACCCTACCTCGCATTGTTTACATCGTCTCTGATGGAACGGGTATTACCGCTGAAAACTTTAGTCAATCGATCCTGGCTCAGTTCGAGACCAGCTTTCGTCAGGTTCGCATTCCTTTTGTTGATACAGTTGATAAAGCACATGACGCGGTATCACAAATCAATGGTACTGATCCTAAATATGGGCAAGCAATCGTCTTTACAACCCTCGTCAATCCGGAAGTGAATCAGATCGTTGGCCAAGCCAAGGCTCTAGTACTCGACATGTTCCAAACCTTTGTGGCGCCCCTTGAACAAACTCTAGGAATGCGCTCGACCCATGCAATCAATCGCCTGCATCACAATGCCGATACCGATGCCTATAAAAATCGGATTGAGGCGATTAACTATTCTTTAGCCCATGACGATGGCCAGTCTAATCAAAATCTAGTCGATGCGAATGTAATTTTGGTGGGCGTATCTCGGGTTGGCAAAACACCAACCAGCCTTTACCTGGCGATGCAATATGGATTAAAAGCAGCCAACTATCCTCTAATTCCTGAAGATTTTGAGCGTGGCCAATTGCCCAAGGATCTTCTATCTCATAAACAAAAGATTTTTGGATTAACGATTGACCCCGAACGTCTCTCAGAGATCCGAAATGAACGTCGGCCGGGAAGCAACTATGCCAAGCTGGAAAACTGTCGATATGAGATTAATGAAGCCACTGCTATGATGCGACGCGAATCCATTCCGTGGGTCTCGACCACTAGCAAATCGATCGAAGAGATTGCAACCACCATCCTTCAGGCTATTCGTTCCGATAAAACCATCCTTGGTTAGGTAGGCTTAGGAATTAAACTGCCCGCGCACACGCAGGGTCTCGTACAAACAAACTGCGGCGGTGCTCGCCACATTTAAAGACTCCAGCTGTGGATTTTGAGGAACCCGAATTAGAGTGGCTTGTTCTAAGAGCCCCGGGGAGACTCCTTGCCCCTCATTACCAAATACCCAAGCAACCGGCTTTTGGAGACGCTCTTCGATGGAATACAGTGAATGCTCAGCGCTCATGGTCGTTGCTAACAAAGGTGCTTCAATGTTACTGGTCACAGCATCGATGCTTTGCCCTTCATAAAAAGTCAGGTAGCGATGTGCCCCCATGGCGGCACGAAGCACCTTGGGCGACCAAATATGGGCAGTTCCAACCGTACATACGATTTGATTGAAATGACAGGCTAAGGCGGTACGCAAAATCGTTCCGACGTTCCCAGCATCCTGAATAGCATCTAGAATTACAGTGTCACCTAGTAGATTCTTTGCAGTTGACTTCGGAGATTCGAGGCGAACCAAGCCCATGATTTGCGGGGCATGCTCTAGCTCGCTGATAGAGGACCATAAAGACTCATCAAGCAACTGGATCTCAACTTCTGGACATTGTTCACAATGAGCATCAATAGTAGCTGTAATCTCCGCATTTGCGAGTGCTGATGGAGTAGTCAGGATGCTTTGTAAACGCGAGTCGCCTTGCCAAACTTGCAATAAATGGATGCCCTCCATGACCGCAAGCTGATTCTCCTGGCGAGCCTTCTGCCCCTTGCTACCTGCTTGCTGAAGTTGACGAACGCGCTTGAGCAAATTATTTTCTTTAGAAGAAATAACACCCTTGGAGTTATGCATTGATGAGCTCCCGCACCGGCGCAAATGAACGCCGATGCTCTAAGCACGGGCCGTAGTGCTTCAGAGCTGTAATATGGGCCTCGGTTGGATAGCCCATATGCTGATTAAAGCCATATTGAGGAAATTGTTCATGCAGGATTTGCATCTGTTGATCGCGATGCACCTTAGCCAAGATTGATGCAGCTGAAATGGCCGGCTCTTTTGCGTCCCCTTGAATAATTGCACGCGCTGGTATAGGTAGGGATGGGCAACGATTACCATCGATGAGCGCTTCGCTTGGCCACTCACCCATTCGATCAACTAGGGACTGTATCGCTCGTTGCATGGCTAACATGGTCGCTTGCAAGATATTGAGCTCATCAATCTCCCGGGGGGATGCTTCGCCGATACCCCAAGCCTTTGCCTTTGAGGTAATTTCAGCATAAAGCACTTCGCGCTTGGCGGGGCTTAGCTTTTTTGAGTCTTTTAGTCCAATAATGGGTTGCCGGGGATCCAGTACGACGGCTCCAGCGACGACTGCACCAACTAATGGACCGCGCCCCGCTTCATCAACTCCGCAAATCCAAAGACTCATGGTGAACTATGCTCTCTCACGCAAGGTTTGCTCAACTGCTTGGGCCACTAAAAGCCCAGTTGGTCTCTTCAGTATTCGATGCAGCTCTTCAAAACGCTTTTGGAGTTTTTGAACGGCTGCGGGTTGATTTAGCCAATACATCACTTCGCGAGCCAAGGACTCAGGCTTGGCTGCATCTTGTAAAAGCTCGGGCACCACAAACTCGCCACAAAGAATATTAGGCAAGCCCACGTATGGCAAGTACCCTTGTCGTTTCATAATCTGAGCTGTTAGCCAAGGCACCTTATACGAAATCACCATGGGTTTTTTCCAAAGGGCTGCTTGTAAGGTCGCGGTCCCGCTAGCGATCAAGACCACATCGGCAGCGGCTAATGCTAGGTTCGCAGTTCCGTCTAATAAGATCAATTGGACACCAGGATGACTGGCTAGAAGTTGCTGCTGTAAACGCTCAATGGCAGGTCGTAAATGCGGTGCCGCAACAGGAAGAACAAAATGAACCTTCTGCCCCTTCAACTGTTTTGCAAGAATGGCAACGGTCTCAAAAAATAGTGGGCCGATTAGTTCAATCTCCGACTGACGACTGCCTGGTAACACCGCAATGCTGATGCCATCAATGCCCAAACTGTTCTTCGCCGCAGCTTGATCCACAATTTCTGGGATCTCGCTGGCTAAGGGGTGGCCAACATAACTTGCGGCAATTCCAGCCTTCTCATAAATCTCTGGCTCAAATGGAAACAAGCACAGAACCCGATCGACCGCGCGAGCAATTTTGTGAATGCGGCCACCTCGCCAGGCCCAAATGGATGGGGAGACCAAATGGAGCGTTGGGACTCCATGCTGCTTTAAGCGGGTCTCGATCCCCAGATTAAAGTCAGGCGCATCAATACCTAGAAAGACATCGGGCCGCTCGACCTTTAAAAGATAGTGCAATAACTCAGAGCGTAATCGCAAAATGGCAGGCAGTTGCGCAAGCGCTTCAACGTATCCACGTACACTTAAGGTCTCCATCGGCCAACGGGAGATAAAACCTTCTGCTTGCATCGCTGGGCCGCCAATCCCAAACATCCTAAGATCGCGGGTGTACGGTATTTGCTTAAGGGCTGAAAGCGCAGGGGCCGCGATTAAATCCCCAGACGGCTCTCCTGCAACACAAGCCAGACTCGGCAAAATCAGTTACCGGATAATGCCGCGACTGGAGGCGGCTAAGAATTGATGAAACTGAAGCAAGGCCTCTTGGGTTTTGGCATCTGCTTGTTGCTTTGCCATGGCGTCGATAGCGACTTTTGCCTCTTCAAAACTCAGCCCATCTTTATATAGAACCTTGTAGGCGTTGCGCAATTCCATAATTGCCTCTGGTAAATAGCCGCGTCGCTTTAGGCCCTCGACATTGATTCCATGCGGTCCAGCTTTATCGCCCGCTGCCATCACAAAAGGCGGAATATCTTGCACGAGTGCCGAGGCTCCACCCAACATCGCATGCGCGCCAATACGAACAAATTGATGAACACCAGACATTCCACCCAGAATTGCCCAATCCCCTACTTCAACATGCCCAGCAATTTGGGCATTACTTGAGAAGATGGTGTGATTACCAATTTGGCAATCATGCGCAATGTGCACATAAGCCATGATCCAGTTGTC
>JBDLUB010000080.1:0-5504 GCA_039805525.1 Pseudomonadota bacterium
ATCGTTCCCAAACCAACTGCGGTTAAGCGACGAATCGCATGATCACCTCTACAAAAGAGTTCCCAGGATTGCTTAAACGTTGGCTGATCGGGATTCTTAAAGCGTCGGTTTCGATCGCGGGTCTCCTGCTTCCACAGGGCAATCACATTCAAAATCATGGTGGTGATTGCGCAGCCTTGAATCACCTGAATCAAGCGACCCGGTGAAAAATCCTCTAAGACTGCTGCAAATACAAATGCGCTCACAATCATTCCAAGGAGCAACATCACATACATGAGCCCAACCACTTTGGGCTGGGATTCTTGTGGCGCTAAGTCGGTCGCCAGTGCCAATCCAACGGTCTGAGTAATGTGAATGCCAGCGCCGACCAGCAAAAACGCCAATGCCGCAGAGGCCTGACCAATCCAAGCTGGAGCATTGGCCGACTGACCACCGCCAGATAGAACCAGCAAGGCAAATGGCATGATGGCAAGTCCGCCAAACTGAACTAAAGTTCCCATCCAAATGTATGGGACGCGTCGCCAACCAAGCTCAGAGCGATGGGTGTCGGAGCGAAAACCAATCAATGCGCGAAATGGTGCAAACACGAGCGGCAAAGAAACCATCATCGCGACCAAGGAAGCAGGCACTCCAAGCTCGACGATCATCACGCGATTAAGCGTGCCAATCAATAAGACCAAGGCCATGCCAACTGAAACTTGAAATAAGGAGAGTCGCAGAAGTCGCGAGAGGGGCAAATCGGGGGTTGCGGCGTCTGCAAATGGCAGAAACTTAGGCCCAAGACTGGCCCAGGATTGCACTAATTTCTCGCTCAAGCGTTTCATGTATAGCTATCTCACCATCAGGATCAACCGGCGTCAAGACTCACTATCAAAATGCAAAAAGTCCGAGGCCCGCCGACCTCGGACTAGTGAAAAATTAAAGTACTTTACTTCTTCACTGCAGGTGCTGCAGGTGCTGCTGCTGCCGATGCTGAAGCGCTAGCCACTTTATCAGCATTGCCATTCAAAAATGCTTTAACCCACGTTGTATTGTTGAGAATCATTGTATGAACAGCAAATGAACCAACTGCACAAGCGCCCAAGAACAATGGGATCCCGACGGATGGTTTTACGACACACCACATTTTTCCGTAAATCATTTTTATCTCCTTATTTCAGCCAAGGCGAATAGATGTACGCGAGCAAATGGGCAAGAGCTGCGATCATGCCAAAAAACTGCGTGCCTTGAATCAGATTACGGTGTAACTCCTCAGATTCAGCCTCCGTTAAGCCGGTGGGCCATACCTTGTTTGGGTCTGACATAGTTTTCTCCCTTTGAAAGACACCCTACTGCTCGTGCTCCACCCGCACGCGGGTTTTATGACACCCTCTGCCACAAAATCGTAATAACCTACTTTTCTTAAGTGTAATTCTAAATTTACATATATCTTTGTCAATAAAAATATACATATTTAGGTGTCAAAATACCTTTATTTAGGAATAACCATAAAAATATTCCATTAAAATCAATTAGTTGCAAAAAAGACAAAAAGCCCCAATTTGGGGCTTTTTTGTTGGACAGAAGTGAAATTTAAATGTATTCGGCCACTTCAACCAGGTTTCCATCAGGATCCCTGAAATAGACCGAACGAATCGGCCCCAAAGCACCCCGACGCTGTACCGGACCGGTATCGATAGTTACACCAACCTTTTGAAGGTGAACAATGAAGTCATCCAGTGGCACCTTAGAGATCAAGCAAAAATCACCTGCCCCAATGGTTGGTACTTTTGCTTTGGTCGGGGTCTCGGTATTTTTATCTTGCAGATTGATCTTGTATTGCCCAAATAACAAGGCATACCGTGGCTGTCCTTCGGGTCCCTTAAAAAATTCTCGCTCAAAACCGAGTGCCTTTTCATAAAACTGCGTGGTTTTCTCAATATCAGTCACCGTCAATACAAGGTGATCAACGCGATCAATTAGTAAGTCCATCAGAATTCCTTATGCAATAAATTGAATTTGTATTCTAGTCAACCAGTGCATTTGCACAAACAAAAGCAGATGACCAAGCCCACTGAAAATTATGTCCTCCAAGATGACCCGTGACATCCACGCACTCGCCAATAAAGTAAAGATTCTGATGTTGTTTAGTCATCATAGTTTTACCATCCAATGCTTTGGTATCAACCCCGCCCAACATGACCTCCGCTTTTTTCCACCCCAGGGTACCGGCAGGCTTCATTTGTGCACTAGTTAAATGGGTTCGCAAAGTTTCTCGATCTTTCTTGGATACCTCCGCCCATTTGCGCTTGGTGAGCTTGAGTTGCTCAGCCAGTAATTGCGCAACGCGTTGCGGCAATACCTCTGCAAGGGCGGCATCGACCGTTTTCTGGTGAGCCTCAGAAAAGATCGCATCAAAGTCAGCTTTTCCTAGCCAATTGATATAGATCACTTCACCCTCTTGCCAATAGCTACTGGCTTGCAAAATAGCAGGTCCCGAGAGCCCTTTGTGGGTTATCAAAAGATCTTCATCAAAACGATAGCTTCCATAACCGTGGTTACGCTGTCCTGCCTGGACGCTTGCTTCAAGGCTGATCCCAGCCAAGCTGGTGAATACCGAAAACTCGCCAGAGGTGAATGCGAGCGGTACCAATGCAGGACGTACCGAGGTGATTGGGATTTCAAACTGATTGGCAATCCGCAACCCAAAATCACTCGCGCCAATCGCTGGCACCGGCAATCCCCCGGTCGCAATGATCAGATGAGTGGTTTGCTTGATTCCATCCGTTGTTTCTAAAGCCCAGTTCGATTGCGTTTTGGTAATTTGGGTAACAGATACCGGGTGATGAATGGTGACACCACCCTTGTGACACTCTGTAAGTAGCATCTGAATAATGTCTTTTGCAGAGTCGTCACAAAATAGTTGGCCACGATGTTTCTCATGAAACGGAATGCGGTAATCACGTACGAGATTAATGAAGTCCTTTGATGAATACCGGGCCAGGGGGCTTTTCACAAAGTGCGGATTGAGGGATAAAAAATGCTCGGGCGCTGAGTTCAGATTTGTGAAATTACATCGCCCACCCCCGCTAATGCGGATCTTCTCCCCCAATACTGGAGCATGATCGAGTACTAAAACCTTTTTTCCAAGTTGACCTGCAATTCCAGCGCAAAAGAGTCCGGCAGCTCCGCCACCGATAATGATGGCATCCCAAATCAAATGGAACTCTCGCGACCCAGAATTTGGTGATCGCCCCGATTAAGTGCGTTGCGCACATAATCAATACTACTTCTTAGGGTATAAAAATCACTTGAGGCGCGCTTAGGCACTTTCAGCGCGAGGGCGCGTCTTTCCATACCGGCTAACGTTTCCAAATACTCCGGTAACCTCTTGGGATCGTAGCTTACTAAGAGATCATTCTCAAAAAACTTTAGCTCCCCATAAATACGATTGAGTTTTGCTTGTACACGCCTTAAGCGATAGCTGGGCAATGAAAGAACGATGGGGTAGGCAATCGCAAAGAATGGTAGTAATGTAAAAAACATGCGATGGATAAACTCAGCGACCCAAAATGGTAAGAAATCCATTAAGACCGGCAAACCTCGCTGATGAAACTGTTGAGCAATGGGGCTTTCTGGAAACTCCGAGTTCATAAATGCAGGGAACTCACCGCGCTTGGAAAAAAAAGATTCCTTGCCGTTGATTTCTTGCGCTGCCATGAGAAACAGAAACTGAATCGCTGGGTGCATCCGATCGTCAATCAGTAAATTAGTGACGGTAGAAAGCATTTTGGTGTCATTGGGTGGGAAATTGCGCGCAATATTAAAACTACCCATAGGCACCTCTAGCTCCTCAAGATAATGGATGTTTTTGGTATATGCTGCAGCTCTATTAAAGTTCAATAAATTAACCGTTGGATCGTTTAGCAGAGTCTGAACATTCTTAGCGCGTAAGCCATCAACCATCAAGACAATATCAACCTCACCGTTTTTTAATGCGGTCACGGCTTCATCATTTTTGATTGGTAATAGCTTGGGCAAGCGATCGAGTTCACTAACTCGCAAAATATTCATGGCTTGCACATGAGTGCCGCTGCCCTCGGGCCCGATCGCGACACGTGCTTTAGCGAATTTATCAAGATCCAATAAGCCGTTTTTTACAAATGACCCTTTATAGAAAACCCAAATCGGCTCATAGTCGATACTACCGAGAGACTCAACGCCGGGAACTTGTTTAGCATGCAAGGAACCACCCTGAACAAAAGCAGCCTGGATGGGATCTTTGCGGTCAGCAAGACGATTAATGTTTTCTTGGGAGCCCTCAGTGCGAACCAGCTCAATGGTCACGCCCTTTTTTGCAAAGAACTCGACATACTTTGCAGCTAATTGTTCATATGATCCCCCTTGAATTCCGGAGGCCATCATGATGGTACGTGGGGGAGGCGGATTCCAGTAGGCAATGAGGCCAATGAAGATAGCGGCCAAAAGCACAAGCAGAGGCCAAGTTTCTTTAACGAAACTGACGGCATCTCGATACTGATCTTGAGCGGTTTCAAGAAGCGCAACAACAGTATCTTTGAAGTCTTCCTTGAAACTGCCCATGATTAATGCGCTACTTTTTCTTTGCGGTATTCATCCCTAAGAGCGGATACGCAGGACAGAAACGAAAGATGCCGGTTGCTAATGGCACAACCCCGATCCAGCCCCATGCTCCAATCACTCCACTTAAAGATAAAAGAATTAATAAACTTCCTGCCGTAATGCGCAGAACCCGATCTGTATGGCCGACGTTACATTGCATCATAAACCTCCTTTGAAATCAATTGGTTATTTACAGTAATTTTGGTAGAGCAAGTTCATCACCGACATTGCTACAGGATTAGCGCCGGAGTAATAAATCTGCTTACCCTCGCGACGGGTTTTCACCAGCTTTTTCTTACGCAATACCGTTAATTGCTGTGAGAGGGTTGGCTGATGAATGCCCAAAGAATCCTCCAACTCGCCAACGCATTTTTCCCCTTGGTTAATTTCACACAACAACATCATTCGGTCTCGATTTCCCAAAACCTTCATTAAGTCAACCGCTTTATCCGCCGATTGACGCATTTTCTTTAAATTGATATTCATAGGCACTGAGCTACCAATTAGAGAACATTGAACGGAATTTTGAGATAGGTATTACCATTTGCCTCGGCAGGCGGCGGATGACCAGCACGAATATTGACTTGAATTGAGGGCAGGATCAAAACCGGCATCTCCAAGGTCTTGTCACGCTGATTACGCATCTCTACAAACTGGGCTTCGGTCACCCCCTGATGCACATGAATATTTTTTCGTTTCTCCTCACCCACGGTAGTTTCATAGGCGATCGGGCGATCGGTGGGTGGATAGTCGTGGCACATAAATAAACGCGTGTCATCTGGGTAGGACAAAATCTTTTGCATCGACTGGTAAAGTTTATTGGCGTTACCACCCGGGAAATCACAGCGCGCCGTCCCAACATCGGGCATGAAGATCGTATCGCC
>JBDLUB010000081.1:0-5983 GCA_039805525.1 Pseudomonadota bacterium
AAATACGTTCATGAATCTCGCCAACGTCTTCAAGAGCAAGTGGCTGATTTGCAAGCCCAGCTTGATCGCTGGACTACGCAAGAGAAAGAGGCCGCTCAAGCACAGCGTCAGGCCGAGCAGGAGTTTCGGTCTGCTAGTGAGAATGAAACGAAATTGCAAGCAGAGTTTCAGGCTCTTCAATCGCAAGCACCTTCTTACGATGAGCGTTTTCAGTCGGCAACTCAAGCGCTCGATGGGGCGCGCTCTTCATTAGCAAGCCTTGAGCAGCGACTCGTTAGTTTGCAAGAACGGATTCATGCTGGTGACACCCAGCTTGAGGATGCCAAGTCTCGGTCGACTCGTTTACAGGATGAATTGGCGACGATGCGAAAACCGGATGACCAAGCCTTACAAATGGCTACAGATCGTCACATCATGGCTTTACGCAAAGCAGACGAGGCCAAGGCCAAGGCTCTTCAAAACCAAGAGCACGTGCCTGTCGCTGATGCCAAGCGTCAGGCTGCATTGGATCAGATTCAAAAAGCCAATCAGGATGTGCAGCAAAGCGAGGCTAAACTCAGCGCCCTTACTGCCTTACAAGCAAGTGTTCAAGCGCAAGGCAAGATTGGTCCTTGGTTAGAAAGCAAGGGTTTAAAAGAGAGTAAACGCTTATGGCAGGAGCTTAAAGTTGAAAAGGGGTGGGAACCCGCTCTCGAGTCAGTATTACGCGAACGCCTAGCGGCATTAACAGGTAAAAGTTTGAATGAGACCCTAAGTCTTGCTAAAGAGGCGCCACCAAGCCGCTTAGCCATTCTCTTGACCGATGATTTGGAGTCTGGGGAGATTAAAGCTCCATCGGGATTTGTGCCATTTATCTCACGTGTGCAGGCATCCGGTGTCATCGCCCATGTTTTGCAAGAGTGGTTGAGCAACATTTATATCGCTGATACCTTAGAGGATGCGTTACGGCGACGCACACAACTCACCCGTGGCGCTGCTTTGGTCACCGCACAAGGACATTTAGTTACGCGCGCTGGTGTCCAGCTGTATGCACCGGATTCTGAGCAGGCCGGAATGTTGGCTCGTGCACAAGAGATGGCAAGCCTTGAGAAGCAACTTAAGGCACAACAGTTAATTCAGAGCGAGTTGCAAAGCGAGCTCGAGCAAGCTAATGCGAACTACCAGGCTGCACTTGCTGCCGCCGATCAATCCCGAGTTGCTGCAGAACAAGCCGTTCAAGAGGCGCATGCTTTTGAAGTTGAAAAAATGCAACTAGTACAAGCTAAAGAGCAGTACAGTACTCGGGCTGCACAAATCGATTCTGAGTTATCAGAGATTAATCAACAGTTAAAGAGTATTTCTGAGGCGAAGACCCAAACTGAAGAGCAGCTCCGTGATGCGAACGCACACAAATTAGACCTGGAATCTCAGCTCTCAACTGCCCAGAATGACCTAGAGCAAGCTAGCACTGCTCGCGAGGAATTGCGCCTTGCTTTGCGTCAAGCCGAAATGACTGCCCAAGAAGCTACATTTAATACTCGCTCCTTACAACAGCGCATCAATGATCTGCAGCGTGATCAAAGTACTGCTAGAACCCAAATTATGGAGCTTCAGGACCGGTTTGATGCCAATCAAAACGAGCTAAAGACCTTGAGTGATGAGGCGGCGCAAAATAAATTACAAAGCTTGTTGGTAACCCGTTCTGAGCGTGAGGCTTCGTTAGTGCAGGCTAGAACAGAGCAAGAGGCGATGCAGCACCAGTTACGTCAGGCGGATGAAGCGCGGTTAATGCTTGAGCAAACCCTGCAGCCGATGCGCGACCGAGTGGTTGATCTGCAGTTACGAGAGCAAGCAGCTCGCTTAAGTTATGAGCAGTTCACAACTCTATTGAATGACGATGAGGCGGATTACCAAGCACTTGCTGAGCGCTATAGCCCTGATCTGCGTGCAAGTAGTCTGCAAGGGGAGGTCACTCGCCTTAATAATGAGATTCAATCATTGGGACCTGTCAATATGGCCGCTCTTGAGGAACTATCGAGTAGCCGTGAGCGTAAGTCATTCTTAGATGCACAATCGGCCGATTTAAATGAGGCCATCCAAACATTGACTGATGCAATCGCGAAGATTGATGCAGAGACCCGTGATCTATTACAAGGCACGTTTGATCAGGTAAATACCCATTTTGGGCGATTGTTTCCCGAGCTCTTTGGTGGTGGTCATGCACAGTTAGTAATGACCGGCGAAGAGATCTTGGATGCGGGTGTCCAAGTGATGGCACAACCGCCTGGTAAGAAAAACAGCACGATTCATTTGCTCTCCGGTGGGGAGAAGGCTCTGACGGCTATCGCCTTAGTCTTTTCCTTATTCCTACTAAATCCAGCACCGTTCTGTTTGCTCGATGAGGTGGATGCCCCTCTTGATGATGCAAATACGATGCGCTACTCTGAAATGGTTGCACGGATGTCGGATAAAACTCAGTTCGTCTTTATTTCACACAACAAGATCACCATGGAAATTGCCAGCCAATTAATCGGCGTTACGATGCAGGAACAAGGCGTATCGCGGATTGTTGCTGTTGATATTGCGTCGGCTGTTTCGATGGTGGAGGCGGCTTAATGCCGCTTGACCAGTTCGCATCTCAATTGGGTTTGTCAGAGCTTCAGCTGGCGCTTGGAGCGGTTGGGGTTCTGTTCTTAACTTGGGTGGTGATCTATAACGTTCGCAATGCTCGAGCAAAATCCAAAGCAATAGAAGAGCGTATTGAGCCAAGTTCCAATGTCTCTAATGAAGAGCTCATCGAGGCACCCCCTGTTTCTGTTGATTCAGTAAATCAATTACCAACACCCCAAACGATTGACCCCCGAATCGATTGTGTGATCACTTTGCGTTTTAATCAAGCCATTTCTGGGTTGGAGATTTTGGAGGCTCTTAAATCGTGGAGCGATCTGCCAATCGCGTGGATGGTCGATGGGCTTCATGCAACTGGCGCAAATGAGGGTGTTTGGGAGCTCCTTGAGGCAGATCATTCGTATCTTGAGATTCAGCTTGCGGTTCAACTCGCCAGCCGGCGTGGTCCCATTGGGGTTCTTGAGTTATCGGATTTCTGCTCTCGTGTTCAAGCACTGGCGGAGTCCTTGGATGCCCAAATTGATATGCCGGCTGTAAATACCATGCTAGAGAGCGCAAAAGAGTTAGATACTCTTGCTGCGCAAAGCGATATTTTGTTGGGAATGAACATTGTGTTTGATCAGCAAACATGGTCTTGGCCCCACATTGAGTCAGCTCTTACCCAAAGAGGCTACCGCATGGTTCCTCAGGGATACGCCTTTGAATATCTTGTAGATGGTAAGCCGGTATTTCGGACAGGGACATTTGCTCGGCAAGCGCCAATTGGACAAATCACTTTCTTACTGGAAGTACCCGTGGTTGCACAGCATTTGCGACCCTTTGAGCTCATGCTCAATGAGGCTGCGGATGTGGCACAGGCCTTGCAAGGACGCTTGGTTGATGACAACGGAGTTCACTTGACCGAGAACTCAGTGCATGTGATTCGCCAACAACTTGACTCTCTTTATGCTCAACTTGATAAAGCAGGTATTCCCGCAGGGTCAAGTACGGCACTCCGTTTATTCTCTTAGGACTGCATCTTGAGTCAAAGTAGATCCTCGGCCGCGGATCGTTATCATTATTTGCAGCAAGAACTTGCTCGTCTTGAGCATGCATATTATGTTTTAGACCAGCCCTTGGTCCCTGATGCCGAGTATGACCGTTTGTATCGCGAGTTATTGGAACTTGAGGCCCAACACCCCGACTGGGTGACCCCTGACTCCCTATCACAGCGGGTGGGAGGTACTCCCCTTAAAGAATTTATGGAGATCAAGCACTCGGTCCCGATGCTTTCTTTAAACAATGCTTTTGAGGAGTCTGAGCTCATTGGGTTTGATCGACGTTGTCGTGAGGGCCTAGGTTTAGATCGCGTGGAGTACGCATGTGAGCTGAAGTTTGATGGCTTGGCAATCTCATTGCGCTACGAAAACGGCGTCTTGGTCCAGGCAGCAACTCGCGGCGATGGGGCAAGTGGTGAGGATGTAACGAGTAATATCCGAACGATTCGGGCAATCCCATTACGTTTGCTGGGGCCCAATCTTCCAAACGTGATTGAAGTTCGTGGCGAAGTATTTATGCATCGAACTGATTTTGAGAAGATGAACAAAATCGCTGCAGCCAATGGCGAGAAGGAGTTTGCAAACCCACGCAATGCTGCCGCCGGAAGCTTACGTCAGCTGGATTCAAAGATCACTGCAAAACGCCCCTTAAGCTTTTTTGCCTATGGCTTAGGTGCTTTAGAGCCAAGTCAATGGTTACCCTCAACCCATAGTGAGTTACTCAATCAGTACGAATCACTTGGTTTACCTGTTTGCCGAGAGCGAAGGGTGGTAGATTCGCTCGATGGCTTAATGAAGTTCTATGCCGAGATTGCTGGGAAGCGTCAACAGTTACCGTATGAGATTGATGGCGTAGTTTATAAGGTGAACTCCTTTGCCGAGCAAGCAAAACTGGGTTATGTATCACGTGCGCCACGCTTTGCCATTGCGCATAAATATCCTGCGCAAGAAGAAATTACCACGGTCCTCGGGATTGATGTGCAAGTAGGTAGAACTGGAGCGATTACGCCTGTGGCCCGCTTGGCACCTGTTTTAGTGGGCGGTGTCACCGTAACTAATGCCACCTTACATAATGAGGATGAGGTACGACGTAAAGATGTGCGCATTGGTGATACAGTGGTCGTTCGTCGAGCCGGTGATGTAATCCCTGAAGTGGTATCCGTCGTTTTGGATCGTAGACCAGCGAATGCACAGGCATTTGTTATGCCAACTCGCTGCCCAGTGTGTGAGTCACATATTGAGCGCTTATCCGACGAAGCAGTTGCCCGCTGTAGCGGTGGCCTATTTTGTGCAGCACAGCGCAAGCAGGCACTATTGCATTTTGCACAACGCCGTGCGATGGATATTGAAGGCTTGGGGGACAAAATTGTGGATCAGTTGGTTGATCTCAATTTGGTTCGTACCCCAGCAGATCTCTATCGCTTGGGATTTACTGCTTTAGTCAATATGGAGCGTATGGGAGAGAAATCTGCCGATAACCTCCTGCAATCGATTGTTCAATCCAAGAAAACCACCTTAGCGCGATTCATTTTTGGATTGGGGATTCGTCATGTCGGAGAGAGTACCGCTAAAGATCTGGCAAAACACTTTGGGAGTGTTCATACCTTAATGGACGCACAAATGAATGATTTATTAATGGTCAATGATGTTGGGCCAGTGGTTGCTGATTCAATTGTTAGTTTTATGTCAGAACCGCATAACCGCGAGGTCATTGAGCAACTACTCGCATCTGGTATCGAATTTCAGAAAGAAGAACGAATCACAGCCGTTGATTTAAGTGGTAAGACCTTTGTTTGGTAAGACCTTTGTTTTGACAGGAACCCTGCCAACTCTTTCACGAGATCAGGCTAAGGAATTGCTCGAGGCTGCCGGAGCTAAAGTAGCTGGTTCAGTCTCTCAAAAAACCTCATTCGTAGTTGCTGGGTCTGAAGCGGGAAGCAAGCTTGATAAAGCGAATCAGCTTGGCATACCGATTTTGGATGAGCTTGGCTTGCTGAAACTTCTAGGCCGCTAACACTTCCAACAACTCAGTCTCGAGCTGAATCTGAAGTTTTGGATTCTTACTAAGATTGCTACCATCAAGCAGCATGATGTCCTCCACGCGCTCTCCTAGGGTATTGATTCGGGCAGTATGAAGCGAGATTTGGTGCTTAACAAGCGCTTTGGCTACTGCGTATAAAAGTCCTGAGCGATCCGCCGCAGAGAGGGTGAGGGCAAAGTACTGATTGCGCTCATCCGGTTGCAAACTAACCCGCGCTTGGATTGGAAAGCTCTTCGATTGTCGGGATAAGCGACCCATATTGGGTTCAGGTAGAGGGGCCGATTTTTTGATGGACTCT
>JBDLUB010000082.1:0-5370 GCA_039805525.1 Pseudomonadota bacterium
CCTCATGGGTCGGATGATGGCGTATGCCCTCACCAAATCGGGCGCGCGCGTTGAACTGTTTGAGCGCAGCGGCCCCGATGCTGAGCACTCAGCGGCACGGGTTGCAGCATCAATGTTGGCACCGCTTGCTGAATCAGCGATTACCGAAGCACCGGTAGTGCGCATGGGCTTATACGGTCTTGATCGTTGGAAGCAGCTCATTACTGAACTAAATACGCAAGTATCTCAACCGACCTACTTTCAGCAAGACGGTACCCTCGTTCTATGGCATCGCCTTGATGCACCCGAGGCGCAACGCTTTGCTGAGCATCTCGAGCGCAATGTGCGCATGAATCCGGCCCTAGCGACACCCTGGCATCTCGATAGTAAGGCCTTAACCGAGCTTGAGCCTGCGGTGTCGGAGCGCTTTACTCAAGGTCTCTTTTTGCCTCGCGAGGGTCAACTCGATAACCGTCAACTTTTAAGCGCTCTACTGGAGTTCTTAAGCAAAGCGCAAGTACCCATGCATTGGCATCAAGCGATTGAGCCCAATGACCTGCGTGGCAATGGCTTTGATTGGGTGATCGATTGCCGTGGCTTAGGCGCCAAAGCCAGTTGGGCCGATACCGGCAACCCCCTACGTGGGGTTCGGGGCGAAGTGATTCGGGTGCATGCGCCCGAGGTCAAGCTCAAGCGCCCTACACGCCTGATCCATCCACGCTATCCGATCTACATTGCACCCAAAGAGAATGATCTGTATGTGATTGGTGCTACTGAGATTGAATCCGATGATCTCTCGCCCGTGAGCGTGCGCTCTTCCATGGAATTGCTCTCGGCCGCTTACTCGGTGCACTCGGGTTTTGCCGAGGCGCGGATTGTGGAAGCGGCGACGCAATGCCGGCCTACCCTTAAAAATAATTTGCCAGAGATTTGCATACCCGAACCTGGGCTCATGCAAATTAATGGGCTCTATCGCCATGGTTATTTAATTGCACCAGCGATGATGGATACGGCAATACAAGTTCTGCGTGGTGAAAATCAAACGCTTGCCAAGCGCTTTGACTTGCAAATCCAGCAAGCCACTTTGAGTCAGTCCCTCGTATGATGCGCGTGATTGTTAATCAACAGGTCCGTGAGCTCGCACCCGACAGCAAGGTCAGTGATCTCTTAACGGTACTGGACGCCAAGCCACCGTATGCCGTGGCGGTTAATTTGCAGTTCGTTCCTAAATCACAGCATGCGGAGTATGTTCTTCATGACAACGACTCCGTTGAAATTATTTCACCGGTGACCGGTGGTTAAACTACCTGAATACACACCATGACCGCTCCTTTACCTACCCACATCAACGATCCCCTGATTCTGTATGGAGAGTCGTTTGCGAGTCGCTTACTGCTAGGTACCTCACGCTATCCCTCACCTCAGGTATTAGAGACCGCCGTACAACGTGCACGACCAGCGATGATTACAGCGAGCTTGCGCCGTCAGGGCTCGGCCGCAACCGATGCACATAGCGGCTTTTGGGAGCTCCTCAAAAAAATGGCAGTGCCGGTATTGCCCAACACTGCTGGCTGCCATAGCCCACAAGAGGTGATTACCACCGCTCAGATGGCGCGCGAGGTATTTGAGACCAACTGGATTAAGTTAGAGCTGATTGGGGATGACTACACCCTGCAGCCCGATACCTTGCGCCTGGTACAAACCGCAGAGCATCTCATCAAAGATGGGTTTAAGGTTCTGCCTTATTGCACCGAGGATCTTATTTTGTGTCAGCGCTTAGTCGATGTCGGCTGCCAAGCGGTCATGCCCTGGGCTGCACCGATTGGTACCGGTCAAGGACCGCTCAATCCCTACGCCATGCGCTTATTGCGTGAGCGCCTGTCGGTTCCTTTGCTAGTGGATGCAGGCTTAGGCCTACCGTCCCATGCCTGCACGGTGATGGAATGGGGCTTTGATGGCGTACTACTGAATACTGCCGTAGCACTCGCCCAAGATCCCGTCAGCATGGCTCAAGCCTTTGCAAGCGCCGTTCATGCGGGTCGTCAAGCATTTTTATCGGGAGCGATGCAAGCACAGGACTCAGCACAAGCGAGCACCCCCTTGGTAGGCACCCCGTTTTGGCATCACGAATAGGAATGTAGTGTGAGTCATATTCGGGAGATGGCTAAGCAAATTGTGGCGGCGCATTGCCATGATGAGTTGTGTTTACCCTTGCCAAGCTTTAGTCCTGATCAACCACCGCCCACTATTAAGACCGAGGCCAGCCAAGATCAATACGAACTTGCAGGTACGATTGCGGCGATTGAAATGGGTTTTATTGAGAGTGATGCGCGCGTGTTAGGCAAAGCATGGTCACGCATGATCAAAAACGTGGGCGACTTTAATCCCAATCTCTGGCCCTCACGTCCAGAGTATTTTGAGATGCTGCCCTACTCGCGCAATTCAAATCCAAAGGCTTTTAAAGAGTGTCCTAAGCGTTTAGGACTCTATGGAGTATTCCCCGATGCGGATTGGATTAAACGCATGGTTGATGCTGAACTACCCACAGCACAGTTGCGATTTAAATCCGATGATGCAAAGAGTATTCGCACACAAATCCGCGAAGCGGTTGCTGCGGTTAAAGGAAGTAAGACCCTCTTGTTTATCAATGACCATTGGGAAGAAGCGATTGATGCAGGCGCCTATGGGGTGCACCTGGGTCAAGAGGATTTGATGAGCGCTAATTTGGATGCGATTCGGGAAGCTGGCCTGCGTTTAGGGCTGAGTACCCATGGCTATGCCGAGTTAGTGATTGCAGATCGCTATTGCCCAAGTTACATTGCCATGGGCGCGGTGTTCCCCACCAATCTCAAGAAGATGCCGACCGCACCGCAAGGTTTAGGTCGCTTATACGCCTATGCCAAGCTCATGCAGCACTATCCACTCGTTGCCATTGGCGGTATTGATGAGGGAAGTATCCATGCGGTGGCGCAAAGCGGTGTTGGCTCGGTTGCGGTAGTGCGAGCGATTGTGGCAAGCGAGGACCCCAAAGCGGCTGTGAAGCGCTTGCAAGAACTCATGAAAACCAACTAAGAAATTAGCGTATCTGCCTGAATTTAGTGCATCATTTCTGAGAGATGAAATCACGCATGAAGATTCGTAACTACTCGGCACTGACCCTAATGATGATAGCGGTCTATGCAAGCGCGGCCTGGCAAGCTATTGTCTTTTTCGTTGTCGAGCCTAACGAATGCACTATGCTCACTTTGACCTGATCGATCATGCCAACTCCACCGATTGAATAACCGCAATTGATAAATTGCCTTGCCGAACAAGTCCATCGGCTCCTAACTCCGACTCAAATGGTCCGTAGGTTTTAGCTGCCCTAAATCCAATGTGCGCATCATCGCTTTTTTTGAGAATAATGGCCCAGGCCAAGGTTTGATTCGTGCCCTCGGTAATGGCGGTGTGGGTATTAAATTGGAAGAGTTTGTGGGGGCAACGGAGAAACACGGGAACGCCCCGTAGACCTGCAGATGGTCGTCTAACCAGCCGATCTCTTCACGATTACACAAACAAAAATCGAAGCAATCTTCGCAAGCGGTAAGGCAAACCGCTGCCCAGGGATCTCAAATGTCATCCATTGGTTTTCAGATGAACTCATACCGCAATAATAATTCTAAATTTAACAACAACGCCAATTAATGAAGTCATCGTCTTCATTGTGTAAGCCATTGTAAATAAATAATATATTGAGGATAACTCTTCCCAAGAATGCATAAATTTTAGGGCAAAATAGGTTTGCTATGAAGGTCAATCTTCGCCAGAAACTCTCGCCCCAGCTCACGCTCACACCTGGGCTAAAGCAGGCTATTCGGCTCTTGCATATGTCGTCATTAGAGATCGAACAAGAGTTAACTCTGGCTGCTGAGCAAAATCCTTTCTTGGATTTTGATCCCAGTGTGGATGAAGAGCAGATTGACCCTATCTTGGAGTTCTCGCACCGCTCATCCTCAACAAAGTTGCACAAAATTGATCCCGATGATCTGGAGGAGTTCTCGACCCTTTCGCAAGAGGAGTCCTTGCTTGAATACCTCATGCAACAGATTTCGGTTCTCAAGATTCCATCAGACGTTCAAAAGGTCATGTTTTACCTAGCGGGCTGCGTCGATGAAAAAGGCTATTTAAGAGAAACGAATGAAGAATTGCTTGAGGGCATTCGTCGTTTACCACTGGATACGGAAGATGAGGATTGGAATGAGGTATTGAGGCTTGCGCTCACACGCTTTAAGCAACTCGATCCACCTGGTGTGGGCGCTCAAACACTCAGCGAATGTTTGTTAATTCAGTTAGCGAGTCGAACTGCCATACCAAACGATGTGCTTCAAGCCGCTAAGGATATCGCCACTAATTACCTCGAGGATTTAGGTAAAACCAATCTCGATAAGATTAAACAAAAACTCAAGCTCAAGGATCCAACCTTAGTTCAGGCTATCAAGCTCATCAAATCACTTAATCCCTCCCCCGGCCTTCAATATAGTCATGCACCCGACGAGGTCGTGACACCCGATGTCTTTATCAAAAAGATCAATAAGCGCTGGGTGGCGATCCTTAACCCAAACAATCAGCCCAACCTGCGCCTACGGACCGAATATGTCGAGGTCACGAAGGAGCTAAAAAATACACCTGAGAATGCGCCCTTTCTTGAGAAACTCAATGAGGCTAAGGTGCTAGTCAAAAGCGTCAAGCAACGGGGCGATACGATCCTCAAAGTTGCTCAAGCCATTGTGGAGAAACAACAAGGGTTCTTTGAGCATGGCGATCTGGCGATGCAACCTCTACTCTTAAAAGAGATTGCGGAGATCGTGGGCTTACATGAATCCACCATCTCTCGGGTAACAAATCAGAAATACCTGCAATCCAATCGTGGGACATTTGCCCTGAAGTACTTCTTTGGTGGGCAAATTAGTCATGATGCCGGTGAAACCGTGTCCTCCAAGGCAATTCAGACTCTAATTAAGCAGATGATCCAAAACGAATCACCAACTAAGCCCCTATCAGATGGTGATATTTCGACCTTGCTTAATCATGAGGGTTATCAAATTGCCCGCCGCACTATCGTGAAGTATCGCGAGATCTTGCGTATCCCACCCGTTCACTCCCGCAAGAAACTCAACGCCACTCTTTAAGTTATTGATCGCTGGGCAGTTCCGTTGGATAGAAGTCATGCATATGCCACAAGGGTCCAGGGCCTTTGCCAATCTCTAAATGCTGACCCGCTTCGATGGCTGCACTCACAAATGAGATCGCTTTGGCCACTGAATGACTTAAATCATGCCGATCGGCTAAGTAGGTTGCGATTGCACTCGAGAGTGAGCAACCTGTACCGTGGGTATTGATCGTTGGAATACG
>JBDLUB010000083.1:0-5314 GCA_039805525.1 Pseudomonadota bacterium
CAGATCCGCATGCTTACCCGCTTGATCGCGCACGATGGTGCTGCTAATTAACTTGGGTGAACACTCTGCATCTTTATTTGTAACAAAGAATGTACCTGGACTCTGCAGTTTCTGGATCATCGTATTGATAGCGTTGGTCTCCGCCTCTGTCTTGGGGGCGCGCTCAAAACCAACTAAGGCTTCTAACGGCACCTTGAGTTTGCCAACCGCTTGATTGGCATCAACAATAATCTCTAACCGACCCTTACCATGCTCATGGGCATGCCCATGCTTGGGTTGGGCAAGTGAATGCGGAGTCAGGAGGATGAGCAAACTAAGGGGTAGGTAGCGAAACGTCACGGTGAGTCATCCAAAATGCGCACAGTTCAATAGAAATATACCCACTATGGTACTCAGAAAATAATACTATTTAATAAATGACCTATAAAATCAGTGGATTATTCTGAATAACTTGGTAAGCAACATGAATCGATCCACGCGCAGATCCCATTTCATCCTTGCAATGCTTTGCCCATTGTTCCTCATCGCATGCCAATCGACTGGCAAAGATGGCAAACCATTGACCCCAGCCGAGATTACGCAAAAGCGCGAAGCAACGATCAAGATGGCCGAGAATGGCCTCAATTTGTTACTCAAGCAAGATCCCAAGGTGCGCAAAGATATTGAGAGTGCGGCAGGCTATGCCGTATTCAACACCACCAATGTGAACGTCATCTTGGTGGTGGTGGCACGCGGCGAAGGAGTCTTGTATGACAGACGTTATAAAGACCAACCGGTCTTCATGCGGGATATGAAGACCGGCGAAGGTCTCGGTGCTGGATACCAAGAGCAATATCAAATCATTATCTTCAAGACCCAGGATGCCATCGAGCAATTTATTCTGACGACCGTTGATGGTCAGCAGTTGGGTCTTGATGTTGAGGCGAACTTCTCGGCTGGATCTAGCAGTACGATCCGCTCGTTTAATCCGAATGTAACCTTCTATACCGTTGGCATTTCTGGTTATGATCTGCAAGCCAATTATGGAGGCGCATTGTATATGGTTGATCAGCAGCTCAATACCCCAGCGGTCTTAAAAGCCATTCAAGAGCGCCGTCAGAAGAAGTAATCTACTGCTTTAGTGAGGTTAGGCCGTGAGCAACCAAGCATCACTTGAGTTCGACACAATTATTGTGGGCGCTGGAAGTGCGGGCTGCCTCTTGGCCAATCGCCTCTCAGCCGACCCAAATCATCGAGTTTTATTGCTTGAAGCAGGTGGTGAGGACGATTGGTTTTGGATCAAAATCCCCGTCGGCTATCTCTACACGATTGCAAATCCCAGAACTGACTGGTGCTTTAAAACCAATCCTGACCCTGGCCTTAATCAGCGTTCGATTCATTATGCTCGGGGGCGGGTGATCGGTGGCTCTTCATCAATTAATGCCATGATCTATATGCGTGGTCAAGCGAGTGACTATGCACGCTGGGCCGACTTAACAGGCGATCCCATCTGGGCATGGGATCAAACCCTAGAAACCTATAAATCTCTCGAAAACTATTTTGGGGGTGCCAATGCTTGGCATGGGGATCAAGGCGAAATGCGGGTTGAGCAAGCCCGCGTCCAATGGCAAATCTTGGACGCTTGGCGTAAGGCTGCCGCAGAGCAAGGCATTCCCTCGATTGAGGAGTTCAACCGGGGAGATAACGAGGGTTGTGCGTATTTTCAGATGACCCAGAAGAAGGGGGTGCGCTGGTCGATGGCTGATGCCTACCTCCATCCTATTTCTCATCGAAAGAACTTGACGATTCTGACCAAAGCACAGGTATTACAACTCAATCTAATGCCGACGCAACCCCAAACCCAAAATAACCCACAGCAACAGAAGAATGCCTGGAATGGCGCAGCCTGGGAAGTGAGTGGTCTAGATCTATTACACGCCGGAACACGCATAACCGCCCATGCGAAGGACCAAGTGATTTTGTCCGCAGGCTCGATCGGCTCACCCCAATTGCTCCAAGTATCCGGAATCGGAGAACGCGATCACCTGCAATCCATTGGGGTCCAAACCAAGGTCTATCTCCCGGGCGTTGGTGAGAACCTACAAGACCATTTACAGATCCGTGCTGTCTATCAAGTGGATAACTGCCAAACCATAAATACTCTCTACAAAAATTGGTTCACCCGAATTGGGATGGGCCTTGAATATCTCATCAAACGTACTGGACCACTGACGATGCCACCTTCGACCTTGGGTGCATTTACTAAGAGCGATTCATCTCAATCATCTGCCAATATTGAGTGGCATGTGCAACCTCTCTCCTTACCAAAATTTGGGGAGCCTCTACATTCTTTTAATGCGATTACGAGCAGTGTGTGCAATTTAAGACCTAGCTCCCGAGGTTGGGTGAGGGCTCAATCCCCTGATACCCAGATTCACCCGCAAATCCAGTGCAATTATTTGTCAACCGAGGATGATCTGAAGGTTGCAGTAGACAGCCTCCGAATCACACGCAAAATTATGGATAGTGATGCCCTAAGGCCCTATACCCCTAAAGAAGTATTACCTGGTATGCAATGCCAAACGGAGCAAGACCTGGAGAACGCCGCTCGTGACTTAGGAACAACAATTTTTCATCCGGTGAGCACCTGTGCGATGGGCAAGGTCGATGCCCGCGGACAAGCAGAAAATGCAGCAACGGTATTGGATTCTGAATGTCGGGTGCGTGGTGTAGCGCGCTTGCGGGTCATCGATGCCTCATCAATGCCGTGTATCACTTCGGGCAATACCAATGCACCGGTGATGCTCATCGCAGAAACCATTGCGAAGCGGATCTTGGCGCAGCGCTAGGTTGATCCCCCATATTTTTTCTGACACGCTTCGGCCGATAACTCTGGATGGTTGCGCTTGCAACGCTCGACTCTTTGCTCGGGGGTCATATTCTTCATGTTTTGATACATAGAGCGACATTGATCAACGCTCATCTCAGGATGGCGTTGGCGACAATGATCAATCATGCGTTGTTCATTGCTGGTATCTTGTGCATAGCCAGGTGTAATCAAAATCAACGTAATTGCGCTAATGGCTGTTATTCCATGAATAATTTGTGATCGAATCATATTTATTTCCAAACGGTCAGTGGTGCATGAATCTTCAATTAGAATGATTTAACGATATCGTGAAAATGACCATAAATCAATGACGCAATGTAGGTATCTATTCATCGTTCTAGCATTATTTTCAGGCTCCGTTTTTGCACAAGATGCCAGCCAATGCGGATTTATTCAAGAAGCGAACTATCGATCCCTTTGCCGAGCCCTTGCAGAGAGGAATGCAAGCCAATGTGGATTTATCAATAGCAGCGATTTGAGATCGATGTGCCGAGCGCTTGCCGGGAACGATAAAAGTCAATGTGGTTTCATTACCAATAGCGATCAACGCGCGATGTGTCGGGCTCTCTCGGTTGCTCGTTAAATAGGTAACAAAAAAGGCTTACAAGCCAATTAAGCTGTAAGCCTTACTGAATCTGGCTCCCCGACCTGGACTCGAACCAGGGACCTGCGGATTAACAGTCCGTCGCTCTACCGACTGAGCTATCAGGGAATAATCCGTCATTTTACAGCATTTTTACTAGCAGTTTGATTGTTTAGAGAAGTTTGGTTTAGTAGAGATACGCATGCCATTTTTAATCAGCAATCTTTACAAAGCATTATGGCTTCCGTCACAGAACATTCCATTCTTAGAGTTTTTGCAGCCACAGAAGTAAATAGTCTTGGATTCAGTCGCAACCAATTGCTTAGGGGTAAATTTAGAGCTCTGGTGACTGCCATCGCAAAAGGGTTGATTTTTGCTTTTGCCACAGGAGCACCAGTAATACGTTTTGCCAGCCTCAACCGTGATCGGGTAGGGTGCTTTTTGAGCAATAGTTGCTTTCATGACTTCTCCTTCATAAAAATTAATTTTAGATTCTGTAAATTCGTCTCAATAGCTTTGAGTTCTTTCGTGCTTAAACGTTTAAAAGCTTGCTCCAAATAATTCATATGGGCTGGAAATACTTTAGAAAAGATCTTTTGCCCTTTAGCGGTTAAGTGAATCCGTTGGCTTCGACCATCGTTTTCATGAGCCTCTAGTCCCAATAGCCCCTTTTGAACCATTCGATCAATTACCCCTGTAAGCGAGGTCTTGGAGATAAGTGTTTTTTCACTTAACTCTTTATAGGTCATGGGTTCTTGGTTGGCAAGCGTAGCGATCACATCAAATTGAACGGAGCTCAACCCTAACGAACGAATATGCGTAGAGGAGTAACTCTCAAACGTTTGGTAGGTTCGTACTAATTCTCGTAGGACAGGTAAAAAGTTCATATATGGACAATATAGTCCATATATGGAATAATGTCAATCAGTTAATTTCATCACAAAAATAGTCATGCATACATTGACATCCAATTCTCAAGCTTTACCAACTTGGTTTATTCCCCATGGTGCTGGACCATGTTTTTTTATGGACTGGAACCCACCCAAAACCTGGGATGCCATGACTCACTACTTAAGACAGCTCCCCGTGAGTTTGCCAAGGATGCCAAAAGCGATTGTAATGGTATCTGCCCATTGGCTAGAACCTGTAATTCGGATTACCAGTCATCCAAGACCGCATTTGATTTATGACTACTCAGGGTTTCCAAAACATACCTATGATCTGCAATATCCGGCCCTCGGCGACCCCATTCTCGCAAAACAGATTGTGGATTTACTTGCCCAGCAGGGAATCGCCGCAGAGGAAGATCCTCAGCGCGGATTTGATCACGGGATGTTCATTCCGATGATGCTAATGTTTCCTAAGGCCGATATACCGGTAGTGCAGCTATCCTTAAATAGCAACCTAGATCCACAGACGCATCTGGAAATAGGAAAAGCATTGGCTTCGCTACGCGATGAAGGGATCTTAATGATTGGCAGCGGCATGAGTTTTCACAACATGCGCGGCTATGGCAAGCCAAGTTTTACTCCAATATCACTTGAGTTTGATAAGTGGCTCACCCAAACGATTGAAAGTGACCCAGATATTCGAAATAAGAAATTAACTAACTGGAGGACAGGCCCATTTGCAAACCAGTGCCATCCTCCGCATGAAGAAGAGCATTTATTGCCACTCATGGTGGTTGCTGGAGCAGCAATGCATGACCGGGGTGCAAAAGTTTTTACAGATTGCGTGCTGGAGACCTGGATCTCTGGATTTACCTTTGGCGGAGGGAGCGATTGAAATGGATCTATTTCAATAGGTGAAATGAAGTTGAAATTAAGGAGTTGACAGCCTTCTTACTGCCCACCTAGAATCCA